>NZ_JBAWUK010000037.1:31760-43236 GCF_037079935.1 Stenotrophomonas maltophilia group sp. Smal12
CTGTTTTAATATTGACAGGTGCGGGTGCTTGTTGGCTGGGTTTTTTTAATGTTTTTTTTTTATTTAGTTTTGTTTTGAAATTCGTTTGGGGGGGGGGGGGGGGGGGGGCGATTTTATCCACCGGGGCCAGGGGGGGCCCCCGGGCCGGCACTACCTTCCATTGACGCTGCGAGGCGCCGGCCAGCGGCCGGCGCCCCCGTCACAGGTCAACCGCGATTGACCTGCGCATAGACAGTCGAACTCATGCCGAACAGCTTGATGAAGCCTTCAGCCTCTTCCACGCCCCAGTCGGCCGACTGTGCGTAGGTGGCACCCTTGGTGTTGAGCAGGTGCGGCGACTTCACCGCCACCGCGTCGACGCGGCCACCGCGGGTTTCCAGCACCACTTCGCCGTTGACCTTGGCCTGCGAGGACTTCAGGAAGGCTTCGATGTCGGTCTTCAGCGGGTCGTGGTAGAAGCCTTCGTACACCAGCTCCACCCACTTGCGTGCCACGTCCGGCTTGAAGCGGTTCTGCTGCTTGGTCAGTACGGCATCTTCCAGCGCGCGGTGCGCGGCCAGCAGCGAGACCAGGCCCGGGGCCTCGAACACGATGCGACCCTTCAGACCGATCACGGTGTCGCCGGTGTAGACGCCGCGGCCAACACCGTACGGGGCAAACAGCTTGTTGAGCTGGGCCAGGATCTGGTCGCCCGGCAGCGCCTTGCCGTTCAGTTCAACCGCTTCGCCTTCGACGAACTTCAGGGTGACCGTCAGCGCTTGTTCCGGCCACTCGCTGCGCGGCGAGCACCAGCCACGCGCACCTTCGCCCGGGGCTTCCCAACGGTCGATCTCGCCGCCGGACATGGTCACGCCCAGCAGGTTCTCGTTGATGGTGTAGGCCTGCTGCTTGGCGCGCACGCCGAAGCCGCGCTCTTCCAGGTACTTCTGCTCGTAGGCGCGGGTCTGGGTGTGTTCCTTCTGGATCTCGCGGATCGGCGCGATGATCTGGTAGTCACCCAGCGCCTTCACGGCCAGGTCGAAGCGGACCTGGTCATTGCCCATGCCGGTGCAGCCGTGGGCGATGATGTGGGTACCCAGCTCGGCAGCACGCTTCAGCGCGGCATCGACGATCAGGTAGCGGTCCGAGACCAGCAGCGGGTACTGGCCCTGGTAGCCTTCGCCGGCCCACACGAACGGCTTGACGAAGCCTTCCCAGATGGCCGGGCCACCATTGACGGTGACATGGCTGGTCACGCCCAGCTCGGCGGCACGCTTCTCGATGAAATCGCGCTCTTCATCATCCACGCCGCCGGTGTCGGCGAACACGGTGTGCACGTTGTAGCCACGCTCCTGCAGGTAGGGCACGCAGAAGCTGGTATCCAGGCCGCCGGAGAAGGCGAGAACGACGTCTTTGTTGCTCATGGGGATCAGGTCCACTTGGGGGATGGGAATTCGGTAGAGCCGACCGCTGGTCGGCTGAAGTGTTGGATCAGCGCCCGGCAACGGCGGCCATGATCGCCTTCTGCACGTGCAGGCGGTTCTCGGCTTCGTTGATGGCGATGCACTGCGGCGAATCCATCACCGCATCGGTGGCTTTCACGTTGCGGCGCAGCGGCAGGCAGTGGCTGAACACCCCGTTGTTGGTCAGCGCCATCTTCCGCTCGTCCACGATGAAGTGCTTGAACTGGTCGCGGATCGGCTTTTCCGGTTCCCAGTTGCCGAAGAACGGCAGCGCACCCCAGCTCTTGGCGTAGACCACGTCGGCGCCGGCGTAGGCGCTGTCGATGTCATGGCTGATCTTCAGCGAACCGCCGCTCTCGGCCACGTTCTGCTCGGCCCAGCCCATGTAGCGCTCGTCGAGGATGTAGTCGGCGGTCGGGCACAGCAGGGTCACGTCCATGCCCATGCGGGTGGCGATGGTCAGCGCCGAGTTGGCCACGGCGGTGTTCAGCGGCTTGGGGTGGTAGGTCCAGGTCAGCACGTACTTCTTGCCGCGCAGGTCCTGGGTACCGAAGTGCTCCTGCAGCGCCATGATGTGGGCCAGCTCCTGGCACGGATGGGTGATGGTCTCCATGTTGATGACCGGCACCGGCGAGTACTTGGCGAAGCTGTTGAGGACGATGTCCTGGCGGTCGTAGGCCCAGTCGAAGAACTTGGGGAACGCGCGCACGGCGATGACGTCGCAGTAACGGCCCAGCACCTTGGCCACCTCAGCGATGTGCTCTTCGGTATCGCCGTCCATCACCGTGCCGAGGTTGAACTCGATCGGCCACGCATCCTTGCCCGGCTGCAGCACCACCGCGTGGGCACCGAGCTGGAATGCGCCCAGTTCGAAGCTGGTGCGGGTACGCATGGAAGGGTTGAAGAACACCAGCGCGATCGACTTGCCCTTGAGCTGGTCGCCGAGCTTGTTGCGCTTGAACAGCGCGGCCTGGGTCAGCAGCGCGTCGAGATCGCTGCGGCTCCAGTCCTGGGTGTTCAGGAAGTGCTTGGGGGACATCATCTTTCCTTGCGTGGCGGCGCCGGGTTCGACGCGGTGGAAGGGAAAACAGGAAGCAAAGGTGAAACGAAAAGGTTGCAGTTGCAGCTTTCAGAACGCGGAAACGAAAAAACCCAGCCGGCGGGCTGGGTTTTTTTCGGACGAACAGCAAAAAGCTCCGGTTACCCAGCGAGAATGTGGGGTTCCGGTCGACGCGCACGCGAGGTCATGCCAGACGCCTGTCGGGCTGCGCTGCTGTCGTGCTGGAAGTCGGTGAGCTTCATGGCCGAATATCTTTGCATGCGGCCGTGACCGGCGCAAGGGGCCGGGGTCGCAGAATCAGGGATTGCCGGCGGCGCCCTGCTCCGGACCGACCCAGGGGGTGATCAACACCCGGATCTTGAGCCGGTTGCCCGGGTCTTCCGGCAGCCGCGACCGATACTTGGTGCCCTTGTAGACGTAGTCCACGTCGTAGGCGATGGGCCGGCGGAATTCACGCCCCACCGGCACGATGCGGCAGTCGCGGGTCAGCATCGGGCCATTGTTGGCAGGCGCTGGGGCCGGCGTTTCGGGGCCGGCCTCTTCGGAGGGCTCCTCGTCGCTGCGCTTGAACATCGAGCGCACCGAATCCCAGAAGCGGCTGATCCGGCCCTTGTCCTCGACCGGCTCCTCGCCGGTCACGTTCACCGGGGCCAGGGTCCGTGTCGACACCGGCTCGCAGTGCACCTCGGTGCGGGTCGCGCGCAGGGTCTGGAACACCGGCTCGACGTTCAGCACCTGGGCGTAGTCGAACTTCACGTTCTCCACGATCACCACCCGGTTGCGGGGCTCGGTCTCCTGGGCCAGCACCACGGCGGGCAGCGCCGACAGGCAGGCCAGGGTCAGCAACGCGGTGGATTTCATTGGCGACGGGAGCAAGGACACGGCAATAGTGTAGGCAGTGGCGAGCGCAAGGGGCTGAACATTACCCGTCCACGCTGCTCCTGCCCACCCCACCCAGGATGGACCCGGCGTCCACCGGTGGCAGCCAGTGCCCCCAAAGGGGGCCGACACGTTCTAAAATCACAGGCTTGTCCCCCAGCCACAGCCCCATGACCCTGCGCCTGCACAACAACCTGACTCGCCAGCTCGAACCGTTCACTCCGCTCGACCCGGCCTGTCCGACCCTGTATGTGTGCGGCCCCACGGTCTACAACTACGTGCACATCGGCAACGCCCGTGGCCCAGTGGTGTTCGGGGTGCTGGCCGATCTGCTGCGGCGCCGTTTCGGCGCGCTGCGCTACGCCCGCAACATCACCGACGTGGACGACAAGATCAACGCCGCTGCGCGCGAGCAGGGCGTGCCGATCAGCACCATCACCGGCAAGTTCGCCGCCGCCTACCGTGAAGACATGGCCGCGCTGGGCGTGGTGCCGCCGGACATCGAGCCGGAGGTGACCGCGCACATGCCGCAGATCATCACCATGATCGAGCAGCTGATCGCCAATGGTCATGCCTACGCCGCCGAGGGTCACGTACTGTTCGCGGTCGCCAGCTTCAACGGCTACGGCAAGCTCTCGCGCCGTGACCCGGAAGAAATGCTGGCCGGTGCCCGTGTCGACGTGGCCCCGTACAAGCGCGACCCGGGTGATTTCGTGCTGTGGAAGCCGTCCAGCGACGACCTGCCCGGCTGGGAATCGCCGTGGGGCCGGGGTCGTCCGGGCTGGCATATCGAATGCTCGGCGATGGCCGCAGCCCACCTGGGCGAGACCATCGACATCCACGCCGGCGGCGTCGACCTGCAGTTCCCGCACCACGAGAACGAGATCGCGCAGAGCGAATGCGCCCACGGAGGTAGGATCTTCGCCCGTTTCTGGCTGCACAACGGCATGCTCAACTTCGGCGGCGCCAAGATGAGCAAGTCGCTGGGCAACATCGAGCGCGTACACGACCTGGTCCGCCAGCATCCGCCGGAGGCGCTGCGCCTGGCCCTGCTGTCGGCCCACTACCGGCAGCCGCTGGACTGGTCTGATGCGCTGATCGAACAATCGGTGCGCACCCTGGACCGCCTGTACGGCACCCTGCGCGAACTGGCGTCGATCGAGGCCACGGCAGTGATCCCCGCCAGCGTCGAAGCGACCCTGGACGACGATCTCAACACACCCCAGGCGCTGGCCGAAGTGGCCCGCATCGCCGCCGACGCGCGTCGTGCCACCGACCCGGCCGAACAGGCACGCCTGAAGGGCGAGCTGCTCGGTGCGGGCCTGGTGCTGGGCCTGCTGCAGGCCGACCCGGCGCAGTGGTTCGGCACCGCAGCGGGCGACGAGGACGACGATGCCCGCGTCCAGGGCCTGATCGACGAGCGCGCCGCGGCCAAGAAGGCACGCGATTTCGCCCGTGCCGACGCCATCCGCGACCAGCTGGCCGCCGAAGGCATCGTGCTGGATGACACCCCGCAGGGCGTTCGCTGGTCGCGCAAGCGCAGCTGACCTGCCCTGCCCCGTGGCCGGTCCGCCGGCCACGCCCCCACCGTAGAGACTGTTGTGACCGACTCCCCGTTCCCGCTTGAACCCACCGCCGCCGAGGCCCAGGCCGCCATCGCCGAGGAATTCGGCTTCTTCGGCGACTGGTCCGAGCGCTACCAGTACCTGATCGACCTCGGCCGCAAGCTGCCGCCCTTCCCGGAAGAATGGAAGACCGAAGAGCATCGCCTGCTCGGCTGCCAGTCGATGGTCTGGATCGTGCCCGATGGCAACGCGCAGTCGCTGCGCTTCCATGCCATCAGCGATTCGGCGATTGTCTCCGGCCTGATCTTCCTGGCGCTGCGCGTGTACTCCGGGCGCTCGGCGCAGGAGATCCTGGACACCGAGCCGAGCTACATCCAGGACATCGGCCTGGCCCGCCACCTCTCGCCCACCCGCAGCAATGGTGTGGCGGCGATGCTGGCCTTCATCCGCGAGACGGCGCAGGCGCAGCTGCAGCGCGACCCGTCGTGAGCGAACCCGCCACAGCCGAAGACAGTGCACTGGGCCTGCTGTCCCGCCCCGGTTTCGCCAGGCTGCTGGCCTACCGCATCTTCGCGATGCTGTCCTACCAGGTGGTCGCGGTCACTGTCGGCTGGCACATCTACGAAGTCACCCGCAATCCGTTCTCGCTGGGCCTGATCGGCCTGGCCGAGGTCGTGCCGTTCTTCTGCGTGGCTCCGTTCGCCGGTTACCTGGTGGATCACCTGCCGCGCCGTCGGCTGGGCATGGTCGCCTGTTGCGGGCTGATCGCCACTGCACTGGTATTGACCAGCGTAGCCATGGGCTGGCTGCCGATTGACGGCGTGTGGCCGATCTATGCGGCCATCGCGCTGACCGGCATGGTCCGCGCCTTCCTGTCGCCGATCTACAACGCCTTGTTCGCCCGCGTGCTGGCCCGTGACCAGTTCGCCCGTGGCGCCGGCCTGGGCGCGGTGGTGTTCCAGGCCGGCATGATCGCCGGCCCGGCACTGGGTGGCGTGCTGGTCGGCTTCGGTGGCAAGGGCCTGTCCTACGCGGTGGCTACGGCCTTTGCGCTGGTGGCGATGGCCTGCCTGGCCACGCTGAAGGTGGAAGAACCGGTGCATACCGGTCCGGCCGCACCGATCTTCAAGAGCATCGCCGAAGGCGCGCGCTTCGTGGTCGGCAACCGGATCATGGTCGGCGCGATGGCGCTGGACATGTTCTCGGTGCTGCTGGGCGGCGTGGTAGCGATGCTGCCGGCGTTCCTGCACGAGATCCTGCACCACGGCCCGGAAGGCCTGGGCATCCTGCGCGCGATGCCGGCGCTGGGCTCGGTGTGCGTGGGCCTGTGGCTGGCGCGCCACCCGCTGCAGCGCAATGCCGGCCGCGTCCTGCTGTTCGCGGTGGCCGGCTTCGGCCTGTGCGTGATCAGCTTCGGTTTGTCGCAGCATTTCTGGCTGTCGGCGCTGATCCTGCTGTTCTACGGCGCGTTCGATGGCGTCTCGGTGGTGATCCGCTCGACCATCCTGCAGTTGGCTACGCCGGAAGAGATGCGCGGTCGCGTATCGTCGATCAACGGCATCTTCATCAGTTCGTCCAACGAGCTGGGCGCGTTCTATGCCGGCACGATGGCGAAGCTGCTCGGCCTGGTGCCGGCGGTGGTGCTGGGCGGATTCGCGGTGCTGAGCGTGGCCGGGATCACCGCGTGGAAGAACCCAACGCTGCGGAAACTGAATCTTCGCGACCTGCAGTGAACCTGTAGAGCCGAGCCCATGCTCGGCTGCGTATTTCCGTGCGCCCACGCAGCGGTTGCGCCGGGCCGCGCCCGGCGGGCTACTTCCGCGACCGCGGCGGGGTGTGCCTTTCTTTCCTCGTGCAAAGAAAGTCACCAAAGAAACACGCCGCCATCCGCGAGCCGGCGCTGCGCGCCGGTGCCCTGCGCTCCTCGGCGAATCAGGGGACGGCGCGGAGAGCCAGCCGACTAGCAGTCGGCTCTACAGGATCGAGCGGCCTCTTCGCCCCTGACTCCCCTGCGGTGCTCGGCTCGCTACAAGGCGGACCCAACAGCCGCGAGCGCACGCATGACCGCTCCTGGTGGAGCCAAGCCATGCTTGGCTGCTTCTGCTTTTGCTTTTGCTCTTCCTTGCCCTCCGGCTTCGGCCTGAGCAGAGCGTGGGCTCGGCTCTACATCGGCCGCGCACGCAGGAAACCGTCGAGAGCCTGCGGGAGGGTCCGGGCAGGACCGTCCGCGGCATGGATGCCGCGGCCGAGCTTACAGGGATGTACTTGCAGCCTGTCCTGCCCGGACCCACCCGCAGGCTCACGCCGATACCCGCAAGGCGCCGCCCTACGCAGCCAACACGAACCCAACAAAAAACCCGGCCGAAGCCGGGTTTTTCGCATGACCAGACAACGAACTGGAATCAGTCGCCCTGCTGCTTCTGCAGGTGCTCCCAACGCTCCTGGGCGTCGATGGTGCGCTCTGCGGTGAGGCGCGCTTCCAGGCGCTCCAGGCCGATTTCTTCGCCGGTGTCGACGCAGTAGCCGTAGTCGCCTGCTTCCAGGCGCTTCAGGGTGCTGTCGATCTTGCCGATCAGCTTGCGGTAGCGGTCGCGGGTACGCAGTTCCAGCGAGTTCTCGGTCTCGCGGGTCGCACGCTCGGCTTCGTCGCCGATGTCACGCACTTCCTCGCGCAGGTTCTCGATGGTCTGCTTGGACTCTTCCACCAGGTCCGCGCGCCAGTTCTGCAGGCGCTGGCGGAAATACTCCTGCTGCAGCGGGCTCATGTATTCCTCTTCCGAGGACGGCTTGTAGCCAGCCGGCAGGATCGGGCGGCCAGTGGCCTCGTCGGTCTTGTACTCGACCACCTTGTACTTGCTGCGCGGGGCCGGTGCTGCCGAGCGGGCGGCGACGGCCACGGCAACCTTGCCGACAGGGCGCGACACGGTCTTCGGGGCGGAATCGGATTTCACGGCGGTTTTGGCAGGCGATTTCGAAACGGGCACGGGATTCTTGGATTGCGGGGCCTTCGAAGCGACAGGAGCGGCGGCCGGGGCCGGCGTTGAGGCCGGCTGGGCTGCCGCCACTGCCACGGTCTTGGCCGGGACAGGCTTGGCCGGAGCCGGCTTGGCAGCAGGCTTCGGTGCGGACTTCACTACTGGGGCCGGGGTCGGCTTTGCGGCCGGCGCGGCAACGTTCTTGGCAACCTTCTTTACAGCGGCGGGCGTGGCGGCCGGTTTAGCCGCAGCGACCTTCTTTGCTACGGGCTTGGCGACCGGCTTGGCTGCAGCCTTCTTCACCACCGCCTTCGGCGCTGGCTTGGCGGCGGCCTTCTTGACCACCGGCTTGGCGGCGGCCTTCTTCACCGGCGCGGCCTTGCTGACGGTCTTCTTCACCGGCGCCTTCTTGCTGGCGGCGGCTGGCTTGGCCTTGGCGGGCGCAGCGGCCTTCTTCGCCACCGGCTTGGTTGCCTTGACCGGCGTTTTCTTTGCGGTGGCCTTCCTGGCCGCCGGTTGCGAGGACGCTGCCTTGGTCGCCGGCTTGCTGGCCGGCTTCTTGGCAACGGGCTTTGCCGCCAACTTCTTCACAACAGGCTTGGCGGTTTTCTTGGCGGCCGTTGCGGCCTTCTTTGCAGTTTTTTTAGCAGCCACGAAACGCTCTTCCTTGGATTTCCCGGGGCCCGGGAAAGCGGGCCTTTATAGCCTACCCGACCCGCAGCAGCAACCTCGGCACCCTGCTCCATTCAGTCCTGGAGCCAAGGCGCCCTGGAGGGCAGTCCGACGAACACGGACCGCCTTGCGCGGTACGGAACCTGGCCAGCACCCGACGGTGCTGGTACCGGTCGCAGGCCATCGGCGACATGCGACCAACGCCCCATCCTGCACAAATGCGTCCTTCATGCCAACTGGCATAAGATGACTGGGTGATCTCGCGCCTGCTCATTGCCCTGCTGCGCTTCTACAAGCGCTTCATCAGCCCCCTGCTGGGGCCGCGCTGCCGTTTCGTGCCGAGCTGTTCTGAATACGCGATGGACGCCATCTCGCGGCACGGCCCGCTGCGCGGCAGCTGGTTGGCTGCGCGCCGGCTGGGCCGCTGCCATCCGTTCCATCCCGGCGGCTTCGATCCCGTGCCCGAGTCCCCCAACGCCCCCTCTTGCCGTTGCACAGGAAAACACTGACATGTCCTCCACCCTCATCACCAACGCCCGCATGGTCAACGAAGGCCGCACCTTCGATGGTGACCTGCGCATCGAGAACGGCCGCATCGCGCAGATCGGCAGCGGGCTCGCGCCGCGCGACGGCGAGCAGGTGGTGGACGCGGCCGGGCGCTGGCTGCTGCCCGGCATGATCGATGACCAGGTGCACTTCCGCGAACCGGGCCTGACCCACAAGGGCGACATCGCCAGCGAATCGGCGGCCGCCGTGGCCGGTGGCCTGACCAGCTTCATGGACATGCCCAACACCAACCCGCCGACGCTGGATTCAACCATCCTGGAAGCCAAGTACGAGCTCGCGCGCGGCCGCGCCTGGGCCAACTACGGTTTCTACCACGGTGCCAGCAATGACAACCTGGACGCGATCCGTGCCCTGGACCCGAAGAAGGCCCCGGGCGTGAAGGTGTTCATGGGTGCTTCGACCGGCAACATGCTGGTCGACAACCCGGAAACGCTGGACGCGATCTTCCGCGAATGCCCGACCCCGATCATCACGCACTGCGAAGACACGCCGATGATCGATGCCAACCTCAAGGCCTTCCAGGAAAAGTACGGCGATGCGCTGACCCCGGACATGCACCCGGACATCCGTTCGCGCGAAGCCTGCATCAAGTCGACCCGCCTGGCAATGTCGCTGGCACGCAAGCACGGCACCCGCCTGCACGTACTGCACATCTCCACCGCCGATGAGCTGGCGCTGTTCGAGAAGGGCCCGCTGATCCGCGCCGATGGCAGCCGCAAGCAGATCACCGCCGAAACCTGCGTGCACTTCCTGCACTTCGCGCGCCCGGACTACGCGACCAAGGGCAACCTGATCAAATGCAACCCGGCGATCAAGGAAGTGTCCGACCGCGAGGCAATCACCGCTGCCTTGGCCGATGACGTGCTGGACGTGCTGGCCACCGACCACGCGCCACATACCTGGGAAGAGAAGCAGAAGCCCTACGCGCAGGCGCCGTCGGGCCTGCCGCTGGTGCAGTACGCGCTGGTGGCCGCGCTGGAGCGGGTGCACGAAGGCAAGCTGACCCGCGAGCAGGTGGTGCAGAAATTCGCACATGCGCCGGCGCAGCTGTTCGACGTGGAAGGACGCGGCTTCCTGCGCGAAGGCTACTTTGCCGACCTGGTGCTGGTGGAGGACGTGCCGTTCACCGTCAAGCGCGAGGACGTGCTGTCCAAGTGCGGCTGGTCGCCGTTCGAAGGCACCACTTTCCGCTCGCGCATCGCCTCCACCTGGGTCAACGGCCAGCTGGTGTGGGACGGCAGCAAGCTGGTGGGTGAGCCCGCCGGCCAGCGCATGACCTACGACCGCTGATGCGTTCGGCACTGATGATCGGGGCGCTGCTGCTGGCCGCGCCCCTGCTCTGCACATCTTCGGCCAACGCGCAGGATGGCATTGGCAGCCTGATCGACAGCCGCGTGGTGTTCCCGGCCAGTGCCTCGCAGGGCGCGCTGGTGATCGGCAAGGTGCCCGCAGGCAGTCGCGTGCAGTACGCCGGCCGCCAGCTGCGGGTGAGCGGCTACGGCAGCGTGGTGTTCGGCATCGGCCGCGACGAGAAGGGTCCGCTGCGCGTACAGGTGCAACGCCCCGATGGTGGCAGCGAGACCGCGACCATTGCGGTGACGCCGCGCGACTGGCCCACCGAGCGGGTCAACGGGGTGCCACCGAAGACGGTCAATCCGCCGGCGGCGATCGCCGAGCGGATCAAGCGCGAACAGGCGCAGGTGACCGCCGCACGTGCCCGCGATGACGACCGCACCGACTTCACCCAGACCTTCATCTGGCCGGTACAGGGCCGCATCAGCGGCCGCTTCGGCAATGCACGCGTCTACAACGGGCAGCCGGGGGCCGGTCACTCCGGCATGGACATCGCGGTGCCGACCGGCACCCCGGTGAAGGCGCCGGCGGCCGGCATCGTGACCTTCGCCGGTCCGGACCTGTACCTGACCGGTGGCACGCTGCTGCTCGACCACGGCTTCGGGGTCAGTTCCAATTTCCTGCACCTTTCGCGCATCGACGTAAAAGTTGGCGACCGTGTGGAGCAGGGCCAGGTGATCGCTGCCGTCGGCGCCACCGGCCGTGCCACCGGCCCGCACCTGCACTGGGGCATGAACTGGTTCGACACCCGCATCGACCCGTTGCTGGTGCTGGAACGCAAATAACGGTAGTGGGGGGGGGGGGCGCCGCACCCCCTCAACAATTTGTTGGGCCCGGGGGGCGCGCCCGGGCGGGCCCACAAAATAAATTTTTCTAAAACCGGCCCCCCCCCCCCACCGCACGCAACAGGGCCACCGGCGGGGGGTGGTTTGTATTTCCTCCGGCGGGCGGGCTAACCGGGCG
>NZ_JBAWUK010000037.1:43246-53938 GCF_037079935.1 Stenotrophomonas maltophilia group sp. Smal12
ACTGGTATGTGCTCTATTTATTTTTTCCAACCCGCATGGCTGTGTTTGTTGTTGGTGAAGAAAAATTCTGTTTGGGGGGGCCGGGGGTCGGAAAACCTTTTTTATTCGCCGGGCCCCCGGCCCCGGCCCCCCGGGGCCCACTACTAGACAGTTGGATCAACCGCGGGCAGCCCACCACACGCGCAGCAACGTGCGCACCGGGGTGGCTTCGATTGGCTTGCCTGCGGCCTGCGCGGCAACGCGGGCGCGCGCCAGGCTCGACCACACGCGCCGCGGGCGCGGGCCCGGCACGCGGCTGCCCCATCCTTTCAACAGGTACTGGGCCCAGCGCTGCGCGGCCGTGCTGGAATCCTCATCCAACAGGCTGCGCGGCACACCGGCCACGCCGGCGTCCTGCAGGCGCTGGGCCAGGGTCTGCAGCTGCACCGCACGACCGGCGCCGGTGCGCGGCTTGTCGGCAAACAAGGCCGCTTCCACTGCGGCCACGGCGTCGGCGTAATTGACCAGCGCACGCTCGGCACCGGCTGCATCCAGCGCAACGGTACGCGCTTCAACGAGGTCCGGCAGTGCTTCGGCCAGTTGCACCCACGGCGCACGCACCGGCTCCAGCAGACGGCCCAGCGGATGGCGCGAACGATGCCCTGCCCAGCTGCGCAGCTCCTCGCCCCACCACGCCAGCTTGGCATCGGCGGGCAGCGGATCGCCGCTGGTGTTGAGCATGTCGTCGAACTCCTGCAGCAGCGCAAACCACGCCACTGCGAGCTCGCGTTGCGGTTCGGCCACGAACGGGGCGGCCACCGACCATTCCGGCCAACGGCTGCGCCACTTGTCGAGGAAACTGTCCAGCGCGGTACTGCTCACTACGGGATTCCTTACGGCTGGGCCGGGGCTGCCAGCCGGGTCGGCCAGAGACTGGCCAGTTGCAGAAGTTCAGCGTTCTCGACCAGCACGTCGGCCTGCCAGGCCAGCGGATCGTCGCTTTGCAGGCGGTAGCCCCACAGCGCCGCCACCGACGGCATCGCGGCAGCACGTGCAGCGATGATGTCGCGCTCGTCATCACCCACGTACACGCAGTCTTCGGCGGCCATGCCAATGGCCTGCGCAGCGTGCAGCAGTGGAAGCGGGTGCGGCTTGCGCTCGGCCAGGCTGTCACCGCCGACCAGCACCGCGCAGCGCTGCTGCCAACCCTGCTGCGGCAGGATCAGGCGCGCCAGGTGCTCCGGCTTGTTGGTGACGATGCCCCATACCGTACCGGCCTCATCCAGCGCGGCGAGCATGCCGGCCACGCCGTCGAACAGCACCGCGTGCTGGCCGATCAGCGCTTCGTAGCGCTGCAGGAATTCCGGGATCAATGCATCGCGCGCAGCGGCATCCAGGTCCGGGAAAGCGGCCCCGACCATCGCGCGCGAGCCCTTGGAGACCACCGGCCGCAGCTGCGCCGGATCGATCGCTGCCCGGCCCCGCTCGGCCAGCATCGCATTGCAGGTGGCGACGAAGTCCGGCGCGCTGTCCAGCAACGTGCCATCCAGGTCGAACAGCACCGCACGCGGGAAGCGGGCGGAGGTCATGCCGGCTTGACCGCGTAGGCCAGGTAGTTGATGTCGGTGCGGCTGCTCAGGCGGGCATGGTTGCGCCACGGCTCGTAGGCCATGCCGCTGACATCCACCAGCTGCAGGTCAGCCTCGCGCAGCCAGCGCGCCAGCTCGGCCGGCTTGATGAATTCCTGGTAGTGGTGGGTGCCTCTGGGCAGCAGCCGCGCCACGTACTCGGCGCCGACAATCGCCACCGCGAAGGCGGCCGCGGTGCGGTTGATGGTCGACAGGAACAGGTGGCCGCCCGGCTTCAGCAGGCGCTTGCAGGCGTCGATGATCGCGCCCGGGTCTGGCACGTGCTCCAGCATTTCCATGCAGGTGACCACGTCGAAACTTCCCGGCTGCTCGGCGGCCAGATCCTCGGCGGCCTGCACGCGGTAGTCGACCTTGGCGCCGCTTTCCAGCGCATGCAGGCGCGCGACCTTCACCAGTTCCGGGGCCAGGTCGATGGCGGTGACGTCGGCGCCGGCCTGCGCCAGCGCTTCGCTCAGCAGCCCGCCACCGCAGCCGATGTCGAGCACGCGCGCGCCACGCAACGGTACGCGGTCGGCCACGTACTTCAGGCGCACCGGGTTCAGCGCATGCAGCGGCTTCTGCGGGCCGTCAGCGTCCCACCAGCGGTTGGCCAGCGCGGCGAACTTGTCCAGCTCGGCCTGATCGAAATTGGAGGAAGCGTGGGGGACAGTCATGAGGGGTCCTTGCGGCGCCAGGGATCAGGCGCGGATATGACGGATGCGCTCGCGCCACTGGCGCGCGTTGGCGATGATGCCCGGCAGGTCCATGCCGACCAGCTCGCGCTGCACCAGCTTCGGCTTGCCGGCGATCCAGACGTCGCTGACCTGCTGGCGGCCGGTGGCATACACCAGCTGCGACAGCACGTTGTGCAGCGGCTGGGTTTCCAGCGCCGACAGGTCGACACAGACCAGGTCGGCCTGCTTGCCGACTTCGATCGAACCGATGCGGTCAGCAAAGCCCAGCGCACGGGCGCCGCCCAGCGTCGCTGCGCGCAGCGTGGTGGCCGCGTCCAGCGCGGTGGCATCATCGGCCACGGCCTTGGCCAGGATCGCTGCGGTACGGTTCTCGCTGAACATGTCCAGGTCGTTGTTGCTGGCGCAGCCATCGGTGCCGATCGCCAGGTTCACGCCGGCGCGCTGCAGGGCGCAGGCCGGGCAGAAACCGGAGGCCAGCTTCAGGTTCGATTCCGGGCAATGCACCACGCTGACGCCGCGTTCGGCGCACAGGTGGATTTCCGCATCGGTCAGCTGGGTCATGTGCACCGCGATCAGGCGGTCGTTGACCAGGCCGAGCCGATCCAGCCGCGCCAGCGGGCGCTGGCCGTGCAGCTTGATCGAATCGTTGATCTCCTGCGCGGTCTCGTGGGTATGCAGGTGCACCTGCATGTCGAGCTGGTCGGACAGCATTCGCACCCGCTCGAAGTTGGCATCGTTGACCGTGTATGGCGCATGCGGCGCGAACGCGGTGCCGATCAGCGGATCGGTGCGCCACTGATCATGCAGTTCACCGGCCTTGGCGAAGTATTCGTCGTCGGTCCTGGCCCAGGCGGTGGGGAAATCGATGATGACCGCGCCAACCAGTGCGCGGAAACCGTGCTTCTTGTAGACCGCAGCCTGCACGTCGCCGAAGAAGTAGTTCTCGTTGGCACAGGTGGTGCCGCCGCGCAGCATCTCGGCGATGGCCAGGGTGGTGCCGTCGGCGACGAACTCGGGGCCGATCACCGCCGCTTCCACCGGCCAGATGTGCTGCTGCAGCCAGGTCATCAGCGGCAGGTCGTCGGCGACGCCGCGCAGCAGGGTCATCGCGTTGTGCGTGTGCGCGTTGACCAGGCCCGGCATCAGCGCCGACTCGGGGCGGCTGACCACCTGTGCGGCACGGAAGCGTGCGCGCGCCTCGGCACGCGGCAGGATGGCCACGATCTCGCTGCCACGCACGGCAACGGCATGGTCTTCCAGCACCACCGCATGCGGCTCGATCGGAACGACATGACCGGCTTCGATGAGCAGGTCGCAGGCTTCGGGGAGGTGCGGGCTATCGCTCATGCGGGCTCACTGGCTGGGGGCGGCGAGATACTTCTGGGGAACACGCCCCTGAGTCAGGGGCTGCCGCGAAGCGGCGGGGTCTGGAGACCCGTGAAGCGCGGCCCATGATCTGCCGAAGCAGATCATGGGAGCGCCAGCGCGAATGCACTGGCGCGTATCCGAGCATGGCTCGGCTCTACAGCAAGGTCGGCCTGCGGCCGGAACCTTATTTGACGCGTGCGGAGTATTCGCCCGAACGGGTGTCGACACGGATCACTTCGTCCTGGTTGACGAACAGCGGCACGCGCACCACGGCACCGGTTTCCAGGGTGGCCGGCTTGCCGCCGCCGCCCGAGGTGTCGCCACGGACGCCCGGATCGGTTTCGGTGATCTTCAGTTCGACGAAGTTCGGCGGCTGAACGAAGATCGGCTCGCCATTCCACAGGGTGACCACGCAGGACTCTTCGCCCTTCAGCCACTTCTCGGCGCCGCCCATGCCAGCCTTGGTGGCCTGGACCTGCTCGAAGGACTCCGGATCCATGAAGTGCCAGTATTCGCCGTCGCTGTACATGAAGTTCATGTCGGTATCGACGACGTCGGCTGCATCCAGCGAGTCGGTCGACTTCATGGTCACTTCCTGGGTACGGCCGTCCTTGATCAGGCGGTACTTCACGCGGGTGAAGGCCTGGCCCTTGCCCGGCTTGACGTATTCGGTGTCGATGATGACGGCCGGTTGGTTGTTGACCAGGATCTTCATCCCGTTCTTGACGTCGTTCATGCCGTAGCTGGCCATGCGTAAACTCCTGAGTGGCAGAAACGCCGCGGGTGCGGCGAGCCGTTAGAATGGAAAGCCCACCGGATGCCGGTGGGCGACTGTTTTTCTGCCCCCATGATAACCGCAGGCCCCCTCTCCATGCAGCTTTCCGCCTTCCCCCGGCCCCAGTCGCCAGGCGCGCCCGTGCGCTGGCAGCAGCTCTGGCGCCAGGCGCTGCGCGACCCCCACGCCCTGCTGGCCCGGCTGCAGCTGGACCCGGCGGCGCTGGGTGTCTCGGAGGCGGCCATGAACCAGTTCGCACTGCGCGTGCCCGAGGGCTTCGTGGCCCGCATGCGCGTGGGCGATGCGGCCGACCCGCTGCTGCGCCAGGTGCTGCCGATCGACGAGGAAATGCGCCCGGCGCCCGGGTTCAGCTTCGATGCGGTGGGTGATGGTGCCGCCAGGAAGGCCACCGGCGTCATCCAGAAGTACCGTGGCCGCGCCCTGCTGGTCGCCACGGGCAGCTGCGCGATCAACTGCCGCTACTGCTTCCGCCGCCACTTCGACTATGCCGCGGAGAACGCCGCCAAGGGTGGCTGGCAGGAGGCCGTAGCCGCCATCGCGGCCGACCCGGACATCGATGAGGTGATCCTGTCCGGCGGTGACCCGTTGTCACTGGCCACGCACAAGCTGGTCGAGCTGACCGACGCCCTGCGCGCGATTCCGCATATCCGCCGCCTGCGCATCCATACCCGGCTGCCGATCGTGCTGCCGGAACGCGTGGACGATGAACTGGTGTGCTGGCTGGGCAGCCTGCCATGGCCGCTGGCGATCGTGGTCCACGCCAATCACGCCAATGAATTCGACGCCAGCGTGGACGCGGCGATGGCCCGCCTGCGCGGCGTCGGCGCCCAGCTGCTGAACCAGGCCGTACTGCTGCGCGGGGTCAACGACAGCGTGCAGGCCCTGCAGGACCTGAGCGAGCGCAGCTTCGCCGCGGGCGTGCTGCCCTACTACCTGCACCAACTGGACCGGGTCGAAGGCGTGGCCCACTTCGAAGTGGATGATGCCCAGGCCAAGGCACTGATTGCCGGCCTGACCGCACGCCTGTCCGGTTATCTGATCCCGAAACTGGTGCGCGAACTGCCCGGCGACCCGAGCAAGCGCCCGCTGTAAAAAAAGGGACGGAGGGGATTAAGTCGCAAATGCATAAGCGACTTAATCCCCTCCGTCCCCTTTTGTGTCGGTCAGAGGCCCGACTCGATCATCCGCACCACTTCGGTGGCGGTCACCGGGTGGCTCAGCCAGTAGCCCTGGCCAAGATCGCAGCCGCGCTGCACCAGCAGTTCGAACTGCGCCTGCTGCTCGATGCCCTCGGCCACCACGGTGATGCCCAGTGCGTGGGCCATGGCGATGATCGCCGTGGTCAGCGCCAGATCGTCGGGATCGCGCTGCATGTCGGCCACGAAGCTCTTGTCGATCTTCACGCCGTCCACCGGCACCTGGCGAAGATGGCTGAGACCGGAGAAGCCGGTACCGAAATCGTCCAGCCAGACCTTCACGCCGGTGCGGTGCAGCTTGTCCAGCAGCTGCGCGGCAACCATTTCGTCGCCGATCACCGCGGTTTCGGTCAGTTCCAGGTGCAGGCGCGACGCCGGCAGCCCGGACTCGTGCAGGCACTGCGCGACCAATGCCGGCAGTTCACCGCCGCGCAGCTGCCGCGGCGACACATTCACCGACACGAACAGATCATCGCCGCCCGCCCCGCGTGGCCACTGCGAGGCTTCCATGCAGGCCGCACGCAGCACCTTCGGGCCGATGAGCTCGATCAGCCCGCTCTGCTCGGCCACTTCGATGAACACCGACGGCGGAATCGTTCCCAGGGTCGGATGCTGCCAGCGCAGCAGCACTTCCACGCCGACCATGCGCCGGTCGCGCATGCGGAAGATGGGCTGGTAGGCCAGGCGCAGCTCGCCGCGCTCCCAGGCCCCGCGCAGCTCCTGCTCCATGTGCACGCGGCGCTCGACCGCGTGGTCCATCGCACGGCTGTAATAGCGGTAGCAGTTCTTGCCGGCCATCTTGGCCTGGTACATGGCGATGTCGCCGTTCTTCAGCAGCGTGGTCGCATCAGCGGCATCGTCCGGGAACAGGGTCACGCCGATCGAAGTGCCTAGGAACAGTTCCCGGCCCTGCACCACCAGCGGCTTGCCCAGCTCGCGCACCAGCACTTCGGCCAGCAGCCGTGCGTTGGCCGCCACGTCGCCATCACCGACCAGGATCACAAACTCGTCGCCGCCAAAGCGGGCCAGCAGCGCTTCATCGCCACCGGCTTCGGTAACCGCACTGCCGATGCGCTGCGCGAACTGCAACAGCGCTTCGTCACCGGCCTCATGGCCCAGGGTGTCGTTGACGCGCTTGAAGTCGTCGATATCGGCAAACAGCAGGCCCAGCCGATGATTGGATGCGCGCGCGGCCATCAGGCGATGGTCCAGCGCTTCCCGGAATGCCAGCCGGTTGGTCAGCCCGGTCAGCGCATCGGTATAGGCCATGCGCCGCACCTCGCGGTCATGGCGGGCGATGGCATCGCGCATGCGGGCGAAGCCGCGCACCAGCTCGCCGACTTCGTCGTCGCGGGTGTTCTCGGCCAGCGGCGCCTGGTAGTCGCCCGCCTCGATGCGGCGCGCCGCAGCGGCCAGGTCCCGGATCGGCGCCACCAGGGTGCGCTGCACGTACAGGATCACCACCACGCCGATCACCACCAGCAGGCCCAGCATCAGCAGCAGCCAGCCCAGGTGGCGGCTGCCGACCTGCTGCAGGCGCTCGCCGAGCGTGGCATTGGCGGCCTGTTCGCGCTGCTGCACCTCGTCCAGCGCCATGCCGACGCGGACGCCGCCGATGCGCTGGTTGCCGACCATGATCGGCATGGTGTTGTCGAGCACCTTGGGCGATTCCTGCACCACCAGCGCCTGCGCCACCGCGGCCTTGGGGGCCAGCGGGTCGGTCATCGGCTGGCCGAAGCCGGACACCTCTATCGAGCCGTCATGCACCAGCCGGCCGCGTTCGTCGAACACCAGCACATAGCGCACGACCGGTTGCCGTGCGGTGCTGCGCACAAGCGCACCGACCTGGTCCAGGTCGCGGTAGTACAACGGGTTGGCCAGCGCGTCGGACAGCTCGCGCGCCATTGCTTCGCCGCGGCTGCGCACGCTGCGGTCGAACAGTTCATGGATGACGCCACCACTGAGGTTGCGCACCTCGCCCTGCATCGCCGCCTGCCGCCCCAGCAACACCGCCAGGATCGCCACCACCACGACCATCGCCCCGCCCATCGCCAGCAGGAACCGGGCCTGCATTCCCGAGCCGAGCCACTTCATTCCACTTCCATCCGCACGCGCGTCAATCCTTGTTTCAATTCATCCAGCCGCTGCTGCGCATGCGCATCGACGCGGTGGAAACCGGAAGTGCCGAAAAACCGATGCAGCGCCCCCTGTGCCTGCGGGTCGCTGGCCGCCTGCAGCAGGACGTCCTGCAGCCGGTCACGCACCCGCGGGTCAAGGTCGGCGCGAACCATTTCCACCGCCCGTGGGTAGGGTTCGGTGCGCAGCAGTTCGCGGAAGTCGCGCCGGAATGCTGCAGGCATCCGTCGCTCGTCATTCCAGTCCACGCTGCTCACCGCCCCCACTTCGACCATGCCCTTGTGCACGAACGTGGCGATGTTCAACTCGCTACGTGCGAACACGTACCCCACGCTGTCCCGGCCCGGCACGTCCCACACACCGGCCAGGATCTGCGGCGCCAGCCCCTCCTGCAGCAGCGTCATCACCGGCACCAGGTAGGCACTGGTGGACGCCGTGTTCTGCAGCGCCAGGCGATGCCCGCGCAGGTCCTGGATCCGCTGGATCGGACTGTCGCGACGCACGAAGAACACGGTCTGGTACTCACGCACGCCATTGCGCTCGGTCAGCAGCAGCGGCCGCGCGCCACTGCGCTGGCCCAGTGCCACCGCCGTACCCGACGTTTCCGTGACCCAGTCGACCCGCCCCCGCCGCAGATAGCTGGCCATCTGCTGCGGGTCGCGTGCCATCAGGATCCGCCCTTCCTTGATGCCGACGTCGTGCATGCGTGCCACTACATAGTCCAGCAACGGTTGCAGCTGCTCGTAATGGGCCTTGGGATCATCGCTGATCCGGCCCAGCACCAGCACCCGGTCCGGTGCTGCATGCACCGTCCCGGCCAGCAGGATCATGACCAGGCTCAGCAGTCCCCTCTGCACTGCCCTTCGCAGACCCGACACAGGCTTCATCCCCCCTGGGTATCCGGACAGACTACCCGAAAAAATGAGAACGTCGTCAGCTGTCCTTGTTGCCCGCCTGCGCCAGCCGCGCCATCCGCTGGGTGTCGGAAAGGATGCCGCGCAACAGGCGCACTTCCTGCTCGCTCGGCTCGCTGCGCAGGAACAGCCGGCGCAGCTTGCGCATCGCCGATTCCGGCGCGCGGCCCTTGTGGAAATCGATCTCGTCCAGGGTGTCGCCAAGCTGGGCGAAGAAACTCTCCATCTGTTCATGGCTTGCTGCCTGTTCGCGGAAACCGGGCTCGGCGTCCGCGGCCGGCTGCGCGCCCAGCAGCTGCATGCGTGTCTCATAGGCCAGCACCTGCACGGCGGCAGCCAGGTTGAGCGAGCTGAACGCCGGATCGGACGGGATGTGCACCGCCGCGTGGCACAGCTGCAGTTCTTCGTTGGTCAGGCCAGTGCGCTCACGGCCGAACACCAGCGCCACCTCGGCGCCCTCGCCCGCCTTGGCCACCGCACGAGCGGCGGCATCGGCCGGCAGGTACTCCTCCAGCTGCACGCGGCGGGCACGCGCGGTGCAGCCCAGCACCAGGCGGCAATCGGCCACGGCCTCGGCCAGGGTGGCGACCACCGGGGCGTCCCCCAGCACATCTTCGGCACCGGCAGAGCGGCGGAAGGCCTCCTCGTCCAGCGGTTTCTCGGGGGCGACCAGCACCAGGCGGGCCAGGCCCATGGTCTTCAGGGCACGGGCGGCGGCCCCCATGTTGCCGGGGTGCTGGGTACCGACCAGGACGAATCGGAGGCGGGTGGTGGCAGGAAACTGGGACATGAACAGGGAAAAGGTCGAGCTGGACGATGACCAATGGTAAACTGTGCGGCCGGCCACTGCGCCGGACCCGCTCTTTTCCCCCGCCAGTCCATCTCTTCTGCCTTTCCGGGAGCCCACGCCATGCAGAAACCCGCCGTCACCGTCATGGTCAAGGCCGCCCGCCTCGCCGGCAACGTCCTGTTGCGCAACATCAACAAGCTCGAGGCACTGAACGTGGTGCAGAAGGGCCGGATGGACTACGCCAGCGAAGTGGATGCGGACGCGGAAAAGGTCATCGTCAAGGAACTCAAGCGCGCTTACCCGGACTACGGCATCTTCGGCGAAGAAGGTGGCGTGCAGGGCGAGCGCCGCCAGATGTGGGTCATCGACCCGCTGGACGGCACCAGCAACTACCTGCGTGGCGTGCCGCACTACTGCGTGTCGATCGCGCTGGTAGAGAACGGCGAGCCGACCGACGCGGTCATCTTCGACCCGCTGCGCAATGAGCTGTTCACCGCCAGCCGGGGTGCCGGCGCCGTGCTGAACGACCGCCGCATCCGCGTGGCCGAGCGCAAGGATCTGGAAGGCACGATGATCCACACCGGTTTCGCCCCGCGCGAGCGCAGCCGCGCCAGCGCCCAGCTGAAGGCGGTCGACGCCCTGCTGGTGCACGGTGAGGACATCCGCCGCACCGGTTCGGCGGCACTGGACCTGGCCTACGTGGCCTGCGGCCGTGCCGACGCCTACTTCGAGGCCGGTGTGAAGGCGTGGGACATCGCCGCCGGCCTGCTGCTGGTCCGCGAGGCGGGCGGCAAGGTCTGTGACTTCAAGGGCGCGACCCTGGGCCGCATGGACAACCGTGGCCCGGAGACCCACCAGATCGTGGCCGGCAACCTGAAGGTGGCCGAGTCGCTGCAGAAGGTGCTGGTGAACACCGGCTACGCCGCCGAGTTCGACGCGAAGTTCTGAGGTTTTGCGTAAAGCGGTTCATGGAGACGGCGCCTGCGAGGGTGCCGTTTTCGTTTGTGCGCACGGAGATTCGTTTCCGCGACCGCGGGGGGGGGGGGGGGGGGTTTTTGTGGTCGCACATAAATGAAAACCCCCCCGGCCCCAGAAAACACAAAAGCGCGCCTCGACCGCCCCCCCCAACGGCCGCGCGCCCCCAAAAAAAAACCACCCCCGCCCCCGCCGCGCGTCTTACAGACACATAT
>NZ_JBAWUK010000038.1:0-51853 GCF_037079935.1 Stenotrophomonas maltophilia group sp. Smal12
GATGGGTGAATACCTGAACTTGGCGATCGTGCAGGTGGCAGAGATGTGGTGGAAGGGGACGCGGAAGACCGAGCTTACATGGACGTACTTGCAGCGCCCCCCGCAACCGGACCCACCTCGCCTTCCCACCGATAGCCAGCTGTTGCTGTTGCTGTTGCCTCTGCAGGTGCAGGGCGCAGCCCTGCAAAAGAAAACTCCCCACCTCATGGCCACTGCATCTCGCCCTTGGCCACCTTCGCACTCAGCTCCAGCGACGCCACGCCGTCCAGCTTCGGATAGCGCGCCTGCATCGCCTTCACCAGTGCCGCGCTGTCCTTGGCCTTTGCCGCCTCGGCGTCGAACGCGCGGATGTAGTCCGCAGTGAAGCGCAGCGCACTGGCATCCAGCGCCGCACCCGGCGCGTAATGCCCCGGTACCACCACCTTCGGCTTCAGTGCCTGCAACCGCTGCAGGGTCTGCAGCCAGTCAGTGTGCGACTTCGTCGTCTGCGTGTCGGCCATCCACACGTGCTCACCGGCCACCACCGGAATGCCGCCGACGATCGCGCGCAGCGACGGTACCCACAGCACCGTGCGGTCCGGGGTCGGGCCATCCAGGCCGATCAGTGGCAGGCGCTGGCCTTCCAGCTGCAGGGCATCGCCGTCCAGTACCTGCGGCACCACGATGCGTGCCGGCACGTCGGCGCCCATTTTCGGTCCCCAGTGGGCCAGCTTGCCGGCCTGGGTCTGCTGGATGTGGGCGACGGTCTGCGCAGTGGCGACGATGCGTGCCTGCGGGAAGGCATCCTGCAGGGTGGCCAGGCCGAAGTAGTAGTCCGGATCGCCGTGACTGATGTAGATCGTGGTCAGCTGCTTGCCACTGGCGCGGATCCGTTCGACCAGCTTGCGTGCGTCGCTGGCGCCGAACTGCGCGTTGACCAGGATCGCGTCGTGGCGGCCTTCGATCAGCACCGAGGATACCGAGAACATCGCCTGCGGGCCGGGATGGAAGGTCTGCAGGTGCAGTTGTGATTTCGTCGCGATGGTCGGCGCCGCGGTGGCCGGTGCGGCCAGCAGCGGCGCACTGGTGAACGTGGCGGCCAGGGCGAGGGGAAGCAGCAGGGCAGCGGTACGCATGGGGAATTCCTTGTGTCGGATAGGGAGCCGAGCGTGGGCTTGGCCCTACAGGGCTCGCGCGTCGATCAGTACGCGGCCGTGATGATCTGCTTCGGGTACTGGTGCGCTTCCAGCTCGGCGACGAACGCGGCGCCGTAGTCGGCATAACTGATGCGGCTGTGACCGCTGGCGTCGGCCAGGAAGGCCTTGGGCTGCACACGGTACTGGCCGCGCTCTTCGCCCGGGCCGATTTCGGCGGCCGGCGAGAAGAAGGTCCAGTCCAGGTCGTCCACTGCCTGCAGGCGATTGAAGGCTTCACGATGGGCCAGCGCGTACGGCTTGTAGGCTTCCGGGAAGTTGGGGGTATCGACCAGCTGCACGCCCGGCGCGACTTCCAGGCTGCCGGCGCCACCCACCACCATCAGGCGCGGTACGCCGGCCTTGCGCGCGGCGGCCGCCAGCTGCGCGGCGATCTCGCCCACGCGGCCGATGTCATCGCCCGGACGCGGGCCGTAGGCGCTGGCCAGCACGTCGTGGCCAGCGATGGCGGCGACCAGCGCGTCCTGGTCATCCAACGAGGCGATCACCGGATGGGCACCGGCCAGTTCGGCCGGAAGGTCCTGCGCGCTGCGCACGATGACGGTGAGTTCGTGGCCGTGGGCCAGCGCGTGGCGGGCGATCTGGCGGCCGATGTTGCCGGTGGAACCAACGAGGGCGATCTTCATGGCAGGACTCCGTGGGGCGATGTGGGCTGGGAATGGGGCCACTCTAGGCCGCTGCAGTCGCTCTAAAAACAGCGTATAACGCGCTTGTTTGTTGCACGAATCGAGCATATGGACCGATTGACCGCCATGGCCGTGTTTGTCGAGGTGGCCGAGCGCGGCAGCCTCACCGCCGCCGCAGAAGTGCTGGACATGTCGCGGGCGATGGTCAGCCGCTACCTGGCCGAGGTCGAGGGCTGGCTGGGCGCACGCCTGCTGCACCGGACCACACGCCGGGTCAGCCTGACCGGCCCGGGCGAGGCGGCGCTGGCGCGCTTCCGGCAGATGCTGGCAATCGGCGAAGAACTGCAGGGCGAGCTGGCCAGTGATGATCCCGAGCCGCACGGCACGCTGCGGGTGACCGCCAGCGTGTCGTTCGGGCAGAGCCACCTGGCGCGGGCGGTGGCCGGTTTCGTCGCACGCCATCCGGCGGCGCGCATCGAGCTGCTGCTGGTCGACCGCACGGTGAACCTGGTCGAGGAGCGCGTGGACCTGGCCGTGCGCATCGCGCGCCAGATCGACCCCAGCCTGATCGCGCGGCGGCTGGCCACCTGCCGCTCGGTGCTGTGCGCGACGCCGTCGTACCTGCAGGCGCGTGGCACGCCGACCGCGCCGGAGCACCTGGCCGCGCACAACTGCCTGACCCACCACTACGTCGGCAAGAGCCTGTGGCAGCTGCACCGCGATGGCCGTTCGCTGTCGGTGGCGGTGGGCGGCAACATCAGCGCCAACGATGCCTCGCTGCTGCTGGAGGCGGTACGCGCCGGTGCCGGGATCGCCATGCTGCCGACCTACCAGGTGGCGCCACTGCTGCGCAGCGGCGAGCTGATCGAACTGCTGCCCGGATTCAGTCTGGACGAGCTCGGCATTCATGCCGTGTACGCATCACGGCGCCAGCAGCCCGCTATCATGCGGCGATTCCTGGATTACCTGGCCGAGTGTTTCGCCAGCCCGGCCTTCCAGGATCTGGATTGGCGCCCACCGGGCAAGGAGAACACATGAACCATGGACAGGCCTTGATCGACCACAACCGTGCTGCCTGGGACCGCCAGGCCAGCGAAGTGCGCGAATGGTCGCGCCCGGTGGAGAGTTCAACCATTGCCGCCGCGCGCGAAGGCCGCTGGCAGGTGCACCTGACCCCACGCGCGCTGCCACTGGACTGGCTGGGCGACGTGCGCGGCCGCCGCATCCTGTGCCTGGCCTCGGGTGGTGGCCAGCAGGCCCCCGTGCTGGCCGCTGCGGGCGCCGACGTCACCGTGTTCGACCTGTCCGACGGGCAGCTGGAACAGGACCGTCGGGTCGCTGCGCGTGATGGACTGCAGCTGCGCACGGTGCAGGGCGACATGCGCGACCTGCACGTATTCGCCAACGACAGTTTCGACGTGGTGTTCCATCCGATCTCCAACCTGTACGTGCCCGACGTGCGCCCCGTGTGGACCGAATGCCGCCGCGTGCTGGCGCGCGATGGCATGTTGATGGCCAGTTTCTACAACCCGGTGCTGTTCGTCGGTGCACGTGATCCGCAGCTGGATGCACAGGGTTTGATCCGGCCGCAGTACGCCATTCCCTATTCGGACCTGGAAGACCTGCCCGCCGCAGAGCGTGAGGCGAAACTCGCGCGCGGTGATGCGCTGACCTTTGGCCACAGCCTGACCGAACTGATCGGCGGGCAGCTGGATGCAGGCTTCGTGATTGATCGGTTCATGGAAGACTGGCAGCCGAAGCCGCGCTTCCTGATCGACCGTTACCTGCCCACCTTTCTGGCCACCCGCGCACGCAGGATCGGATGAGGCGGATCCTGGAAAAAAACGCGGCGTACAATGGGCGGCCCCACGTTGTACAGGCGTCGTCCCTTGTCGTATCCCTATCCGCTGGTCGTATTCGATCTCGATGGCACGCTGGTCGACAGCGCATCTGACATCGCCGAAGCGCTGAACCGCACGCTGGAAGCCATCGGCATGGCACGCGTGCCGGAAGCCACCGTGCTCGGCTGGATCGGCGACGGAGTGCGCCGCCTGGTCGAACAGGCCGTGCACGCCGCCGGTCTTGAGGTCGATCTGGCCGAGGTCATGCCGGTGTTCATGGTGCACTACCGTGAATGCCTGCTGCGCAGCCCGCGCCTGTTCGATGGCGTGGCCGAGGCACTGGCGCAGCTGCGCGCGCGCGACGTGCCACTGGCGATCTGCACCAACAAGCCCGAAGCACTGGTGCCGCCGCTGCTGCAGCACCTGGGCATCGGTGATGCGTTCGCGCTGGTACTGGGCGGCGATTCACTGCCACAGCGCAAGCCCAGCGGCGAACCGCTGCGGCACATCGCCACGCACTTCGGGCTGCCGGTGCAGGCGTGCCTGATGGTGGGAGATTCGTTGACCGACTACCGCGCCGCCGAAGATGCGGGCATGCCGATCGCGCTGGTGCGCTACGGCTATCCGCGCGGCCTGGACCTGGCCAGCGCGCATGCGGTGGCGGTGATCGACGACCTGCGTGAACTGCCGGGGTTGACCGCCGGCGTCCCGGTGTAGAGCCGAGCCCATGCTCGGCTGCTTTGCTGCCTGAGCCGAGCATGGGCTCGGCTCTACAGAGAAAGCGCCGGGCAATGCCCGGCGCCTTCTTTCATTTCGGCTGGTAACGCACACTCAACTGGTACTCACGGCCCGGCTGGTTGAACCACGCCACCGTCTCATACCTGCGGTCGAACACGTTGGTGGCACGCGCCAGCAGCGACCACGACGGCGTCAGCGCGTACTCGGCGCGCAGATCCAGCGTGCCGTACCCCCCCACCTTCACCGCGTTGGCGGCATCGTCATAGCGCTTGCCCGCACCCTGAACCGTCAGGCCTGCGCGGAAGTCCCCGAAACGCCGGTCGATGTCCAAGCGCGCGGTCTGCTGTGCACGACGCGGCAGCCAGTTGTCGAACTGCGTGCTGCCGCCGGTGCGGTTGCGTGGGTCGGTGTAGCTCAGCTGGGCGTTGATGTCGAAGCCGGCCAGCAGCACGCCACCGGTCAGTTCGGCACCGCGGATGCGCGCCTTCTCCACCTGCTGCATCCTGAAGGTCGCCGCATCGTAGGTGATCAGATCATCGATGCGGGTTTCATAGACGTCCAGGCCCCAGTGCCAGCCCTGTCCCTGCTGCGAAACGCCCAGGTTGGCGCTCTTGGACTTCTCCGGGTTCAACGTCGGCACACCGCTCCACGGGTCATACAGGTCGCTGAAGGTCGGCGCCTTGAACGCGGTGCCGTAACTGGCATTGACACGCAGGCCGTGGCCGAGCTCCATCGCCCAGCCGAGGCTGCCCGTAGCGTGGTTGCCGAACTGCTGGTTGTCGTCGTTGCGCGCGCTGGCCTGCAGCTGGTGGCGGCCGAAGCGCCCCTGGTACTGCACGAACACGCCGGTGTTGCGGCGGCTGTCGACCCGATATCCGGCACTGCTGCCATCCAGGTTGTCTTCGCTCCAGTCCACGCCGGTGCTCAGCAGCTGGCCTTCGGCCAAGGCGAAGTCACCCTGCAGCGAGGCACTGTCGCGGTGGGTCTGAGCGCTGCCACGGGCACCGAAGTCACCGAAGTTGTCCGACTCGTTGTCACTGCGCCCGACATTGGCGGTGAACGCCAGGCGTTCGGACGGGGTGTAGCGCACCTTGCCGGCCAGCACCTGCTGGCGGGTTTCCGAATAGTTGTAGTAGCCGTCGTAATGGTTCTTTCCGTCGGCACGCAATGCACTGCCTTCCACGTTCCATTGGTCGTTGAAGGTGTAGCCACCGCGCAGGCTCTTGGACAGGTTGCGGTAGCCATCGCGGTCATGTTCGTCGGCAAAGCAGCCGGTGAACAGCGTTGCCGAGCCGCGGCAGGCATCGATGCCATCGGAATGCTGGTAGGCGATGTCGGCGCCGAACCAGCCGCGTTCGGTCCCGCCACCGATCCCGCCGCTGGCTTCGCGCAGGCCGTTGCTGCCGCCACCGAGCTGGAAGTGCGGGGCGAAATCACCCTGGTTGCGGCGGGTGAAGATCTGGATCACGCCGCCAATGGCATCGGCGCCGTACAGGCTCGACTGCGGGCCACGCACGATTTCCACGCGCTCGATCTGCGCCAGCGGCAGGTCCTGGTACATCGCCAGGCCGAGGTCGGCACTGTTGATGCGCACGCCGTCGACCAGCACCACGGTGTGGCCCGAGTTGGTGCCGCGCAGGAACAGCGAGCTCTGCTTGCCGAGCCCACCGGCATTGGTCAGGTTGATGCCGGCGCGGCCGCGCAGCAGTTCCTGCAGCGACGTGGCCTGGCTGGATTCGATCTGCGCGCGGTCGATCACCTGGGCCGGCGCGATGCTGTCCTGCAGGGCGATCGGGGTGCGCGTGGCGGTGACCAGGATCTGGTCGAGCGCGGTGGTGTCATCGGCGGCCTGTGCCAGCGCGGGCAGGGCGGCCAGTACGGCCAGGGACAGCATTCGGGACTGCAGCTTCATGGGGGACTCCAGGTGCCACGCACGCCCGCGTGGCGAAGGGGCGGAGCCGCGAAGGCAGGCACGCGCCGATGCCGCAGCGCACGCCACGGTCATCCAGCGCCATGCCCACCGCATCGCGACCTGAGGCTTCCGGGCCGGTCTCCGGGCTTGCCGCCGGGTGGCGCGAGGCCACCGTCCAGGCGCCTTCCCATGCCTGCGGCACAGTGGCGGTGTTGCCTGGAACTGACGTGCTTACCGTTGCGGGGGCAGCGCCGGCCTGGCGTGGAATCACGCGTCACCGGCTTCCCGTTTCAACCTGCCGGCCACGGCCGCAGGTCACCTGGAAGTGCGCGCAGTCTACGGCATCGCAGGCCGTCCCGTTGCGTCGCGCCTGCGCGGCTGCCTTTGCTGTGCCTTTAGAATGGTTGCTCGATCCCGTGGTGCCGTTACCGATGTCTGCCCGTTCTCCGTTGTACCTGCGTCGCCCGTCCGGGACGCACGCATGATCCTCGACCTGGTCCGCCATGCCGGCAACGGTCGCGATGAGTTCCTTGATGGCCGCAGCGATCCACCGCAGCTGGCCGGCCTGCCGCAGGAGCTGGTCGAGGCCTATGCCGAGCAACGCTGGGAGCGGGTGATCAGTTCACCGCGGTTGCGCGCGCTGCACACGGCGATGGCGCTGGCCACCCCACGCGGGCTGGACGTCGAAGCGGACGAGGAATGGGAAGAACTGGATTTCGGCGATTGGGACGGGCAGTCGCTGTTCGACCTGCCGGAAGATGCGCTGGCCGCCTTCCACGCCGATCCGCATGCGTTCCCGCCGCCGAACGGCGAGAGCTGGGGGCATTTCGAGCGGCGTATCGCGCGCGCGCTGGATCGCCTGCTCGATGATGATGATCATCCGGTGCCGACGCTGGTGGTCAGCCATGGTGGCCCGCTGCGCATGGTGTTGTCGCAGGTTTGCGGCCTGCCGATGTCGCTGTGCTGGGCCCTGCGCATCGACCACGGCACGCGCCTGCGGGTGTGGCTGGAGCGGGGCGAGGTCGGGCTGGTGGGCGAGCTGCTGGAACTGCAGCAGCCCTGATCTGCTCTTGTAGAGCCGAGCCATGCTCGGCTGCACTTCGATCAGAAAGGCCAGCCGAGCGTGGGCTCGGCTCTACAGGAGGGCGCGGCTCAATCCTCGTCCGCGCGCTCGGCCACGTTGTCCTCGGCGTCATCGTCGGCATCGAAGCGCTGCTCGTGCACCGGGCCCGACGCCGGGCCGGCCGCCTTCAGCGGATGCGCGGCGATGCGCGCCTCATAGTCCTGCACCAGCGCCTCACGCTGCGGCTCGCTCAGCTCCTGCCAGTGGCAGTCCAGCAATGCGCCTTCCAGCGAGTACAGCAGGTTCAGGCTGGGCTTGAAGCCGGCCCGCTTGACCTTGACGAAGGCGCCGACTGCGCCGATCGCCACCAGGTCCTCGCGGCTGCGCAGCCCGACCTGGCGCAGCCAGGCTGCACTCTTCGGGCCGATGTTGCGCAGCTTCGGTGCGCTCATCCCAGTGCCTCGACGAACACGCGGGCGATGGCTTCCAGGCCGGCCTGATCGTCGGCGTCGAAGCGGCCGACCTTCGGGCTGTCGATATCGAATACGCCGATCAGTTCATCGCCGCGCAGCAGCGGCACCACCAGCTCCGAACGCGAGGCCGAATCGCAGGCGATGTGGCCGGGGAAGGCATCGACGTCGTCCACGCGCTGGGTTACGCGCTGGCTGGCGGCGGCACCGCACACACCCTTGTCCAGCGGGATGCGCACGCAGGCCGGCAGGCCCTGGAACGGGCCGACCACCAGTTCCTTGCCGTCATACAGGTAGAAGCCCACCCAGTTCAGGTCGGGCAGGGCGTGATAGACCAGTGCGGAGAGGTTGGCCGCGTTGGCGATGCGGTCGGACTCGGCGTAGACCAGGCCACGGGCCTGTTCCAGCAGCTGGGCGTATTGTTCCGGCTTGCTGCCGGTGAGCGAGGCATTGGCGAACATGCCCGCAGTCTAGCAAGTGCACCGGGCCGGCGATAATGCACACACTGTTGCCCTGTTGGAGCCCATCGATGCCGTTGCCCGCTACGCTGCCGCCCGCCCTGTTCGTTACCGGCACCGATACCGAAATCGGCAAGACCGCGGCCAGCACCGCGCTGCTGCATGCACTGCGCCAGCGTGGCCTGCGTGCAGTGGGCATGAAGCCGGTGGCCAGCGGCAGCGAGGATCTGGGGCAGGGCCTGCGCAACGAGGACGCGCTGGCCCTGCAGGCGGCCAGCTGGCCGGTGCCGGACTATGCCGATCTGAATCCCTATGCGCTGCGGCAGCCACTGGCACCGGAGCTGGCCGCTGCCGAGGACGGCGTGCAGGTGGAGCTGGCGCCGATCGTGGCCGCGTTCGAACGCCTGCGCGCGAAGGCCGATATCGTCGTGGTGGAGGGCGTGGGCGGTTGGCTGGCGCCGGTCTCGGCCACGCTGGACCAGCTCGACCTGGTGCGTGCGCTGCAGCTGCCGGTGCTGCTGGTGGTGGGCATGCGGCTGGGCTGCGTCAACCACGCGCGGTTGACTGCGCAATCACTGCAGGCCAGCGGCGTGGACTGCCTGGGCTGGATCGGCAACCACATCGACCCGGCGATGCAGCGCCAGGACGAGAACATCGCCACGCTGCAGCAGCGCCTGCCGATGCCGTGCTGGGGACGGCTGCCGCATCTGCCGGGGGCGGATGGTCAGATCCTGAGTACGCACCTGCTCGACTGACCTGCTTCCTGTAGAGCCGAGCCCATGCTCGGCTCAGCGGGGACCGTCAGCGAAGGGCAGCCGAGCGTAGGCTCGGCTCTACAGGAGCTGGCGCACTGCCAGCTCCCGCGCGATCGCACCCAGCCGTTCCACCGCACCGATGAAGCGCGCATCCAGGCTCTGGCAGCACGACAGCCGCAGGCAGTGGCGATAGCGCGCACCACGCGAATAGACCTGGCCGGGCATGAACACGATGTCCTCCAGCAGCGCTCGCTCGAACAGCTCGCGCGTGTCCACGCCCGGCAGTTCCAGCCACAGCAGGAATCCGCCCTGTGGTTCGGTGGCGCGGGTGCCTGCCGGGAAATGCTCGGCTACCAGCTGGCGCAGCCGTCCCACCTGTTCGCGGTACAGGCGGCGCATGCGATGCAGATGGTGCTCGTAGCTGCCTGCTTCCAGATACGCGGCCACCGCATCGCCGAGCAGCTGCGGCTCGCCGCCGGTGGACTGGAACTTCAGCAGCGCGATGCGCTCTGCGAAGCGGCCGCCATCCAGCCAGCCGATGCGGTAATCCGGCGCCAGTGTCTTTGAGAAGCCACCGACCACCATCACCCAGCCATCGCGATCGAAGGCTTTCAGCAAGGGTGCCGGCGGTTCGCAGAACTGCAGCTCGGCGTACACCGCATCCTCGATCAGGGGCAGCTGCCGTGCGTTGACCAGCTCGGCCAGGCGTTGTTTGGCGGCGGTCGGCATGGTGCAGCCGAGCGGGTTGTGCACGGTCGGCATCACCACCAGTGCGGCCAGCGGCGTGTGCTCCAGCAGCGCATCCAGTGCATCCACATCCAGTCCGTGCTGCGGGTGGGTGGGTAACTCGATGGCCTGCAGGCCGAGGTTGGCCAGCAACGGATACAGGTTGAAGTAGGACGGCGCCTCGATGCCCACCGCATCACCGGGCTGGGTGACCGCGCGCAACGCCAGCTGCAGGGCTTCCATCGCACCATGGGTCAGCAGGAGTCGCTCGGCGTGGGTGTGCAGGCCCATGCGCGGACTGCGGCGCACGATCTGCGCCAGCAGCCGGGGGGAGCCGTTGGGTCTCGCATAGGTCTCCACCGTCTGCTGGCCGTGGCGCAGCACCTGCGCGGTATGCCGGGCCAGCTGCGCGCCGGGATAGAACTGGCGACCACGTGGGCCGGCGAAGGCTAGGTCGACCACACCCGGGCGGCGCTGCGCTTCCAGCACCCGCGCCATGAGTACCTGCTGCAGCGGTGCGGTCGGGGCCGAGGGCACATCGCGCAGTGACCGTTCCGGTACCGACAACCGCGGCGCCACCTCGAAGCCGGCCTTGGGCCGCGGAATCACCAGGCCGGCATCTTCCAGCTGGCGGTAGGCGGCAATCACGGTGTTCAGGCTGAGCCTGCGCTGCGAGGCCATCTGCCGCAGCGAGGGCAGGCGGCTGCCGACCGGAAGACGCCCGCCATGGATGGCCTCGGCCAGTTCATCGGACAGCCGCTGGTAGCGGGGAGGAATCATCGTGGCCTGGTCATCTGTATCCATCGAAGTTCCCGCCATCTGGTGCTGTACCCGTGATGATGGCGAGCCTAGCATGTCGTCGTCGGCCGGGCCTGATCGGGGCGTGGCCGGTATTTTCCAAGCGCACGGCTGGATGGCCGTGCGTTTTTTTTTGGATAGTGCCGGCCGCTGGCCGGCAATACCTCGATCCGGAAAAGTGCGGTTGCCGGCCAGCGGCCGGCGCTACCCAGGTCGTTACCGCATCGGCACCAGCACCGCCTCGCGCCGGTACAGCGCCGGGAACTGCTTGGCCAGGGCCGCCAGCTTCGGTGCGTCGTAGTAGCGGATGTAGGCCGCCTGCGGGTAGTTGGTCATGTAGTTCTGGTGGTAACTCTCGGCCGGGTAGAAGCGCTGGTCGCTGACCAGCTGGGTGACGATCGGTGCGCGGTAGCTGCCGGCCTGGCCGAGCTGGGTGATGTAGGCGCGGCTGGCGGCCTGCTGGCGGGCGTCATCGCTGAAGATCGCCGAGCGGTACTGGCTGCCGTGGTCGGGCCCCTGGCGGTTGAGCTGGGTCGGGTCGTGCGCGACCGAGAAGAACACCTGCATCAGCTGCCCGTAGCTGACCTGGCGCGGGTCGTAGTCGATCTTCACTGCTTCGGCATGGCCGGTCTGGCCACCGCTGACGCGCTCATAACGCGCATTGGCCGCACTGCCACCGATATAGCCGGAGACCGCGTTGCTCACGCCCTTGACGTGCTGGAACACGCCCTGCACGCCCCAGAAGCAACCACCGGCGAACACCACGCTGGCGTGGGTCGCGTCATCGCGGAACGCCGCATCGCCGGTGGGGGCCGGCAGTGCCTGGATCTGCGCGCTGGCTTCGACCGGTGCCGCAGCCGCGCCGTGGTCGACCAGCAGCACGCCGGCAATCAAGGCCGTGGCCACCAGGCCGGCCACACCGGCGGCGATGCCCTGTTCAAAGGAGAGTTTCATCATGTCCTCCCGGTTCAACCGAAGGTGAAGGCATAGGCCTGCACGCCCGCATCGAGGAACTCGATCTCGAAGCGGTGCGGGCCGACCGTGCCGCGCTGGCGCACCAGCTGGTACAGGCGGTGCTCGTCGACCACGCCACTGCCATCGGCACCGACATCACTGCCGGCGTCGGCGGCGGGCAGCGGCTTGCCATCCAGCCAGACGCGGAAGCGCACCGGCGTTCCTTCCTGGCCCGGTGCCAGCACCAGGTGCAGGTCGCGGGCATGGAACTGGAAGGCGATGCGGCCGCCGGCCTGCTGCAGCTGTGCGGCCTCGTCGGTGATGGTCCAGCGCCCGGACAGTCCCCACTGGTTCAACGCCAGGCTGGCCGGCAGCGTGTAGTCGAACGCGGCGTCGCTGCGCTGCCCGCCGGGCGAGGCGAACTGCTCGGCACGGGCGTGGCCCAGGTAGGTTTCCGGCGAACGCAGGTTGCTCATGTCGGCCTGCGCGGCCACGCCCTTCAGCTCGGCGGCAGCGGGATCGGCGGGCGGCGGCAGGTTCGTCTGCCCGGCGTCGGCCAGCAGGCGACGGATCATCTGTTCCGAGCGCGCATAGTTGCCTTCACCGAACTGGTGGCCGCGGATGTTGCCCTGTGCGTCGACGAAGTACTGCGCCGGCCAGTAGCGGTTGTTGAACGCGCGCCAGATCGTGTACTGGTTGTCCAGCGCCACCGGGTACTCGACCTTCAGCTGCTGCACCGCCTTCATCACGTTGCGCGGGTCACGCTCGAAGGCGAACTCCGGCGTGTGCACGCCGATCACCACCAGGCCGTGGTCGCGGTAGCGGCGCTCCCATTCGTGCACGAACGGCATCGCGCGCAGGCAGTTGATGCAGGAGTAGGTCCAGAAATCGATCAGCACGACCTTGCCGCGCAGCTGCTGGGCTGCCAGCGGGGGGCTGTTGAGCCAGCCGGTGGCACCGTCCAGCGCGGGCAGGGTGCCTTCCACCGGCAGCGGTGCATCGGCAGCGGCGTTGGCACCGGCCACCATCATCATCGGCGGTGCCGACGGCTGCGCGCCGGGTACCGCATCCAGCAGGCCCTGCTCGATGCGGGCGGTGCTGACCGTGGAAAGACGGGTCAGCAGGCCGGTATCCCAGCCCAGGCCGATCGCCACCACCGCCAGCAGGGCGGCCACGCCCAGCCCCTTGCGCAGCGCATCGCCGAGGCCAAGCCGCGCCTGCAGCGCACGGAACACGCGGCCGCCGACCCACACCGCCAGCGCCAGCGCAGTGATCGCGCCCAGCGCATACGCCAGCAGCAGGGTGCTGGTCCCCACGCTGGCGCCATGCAGGGCGGCACCGGTCAGCACCAGGCCAAGGATCGGCCCCGCGCAGGGCGCCCACAGCAGGCCGGTGGCGATGCCGATCAGCAGCGATGTCCACGCACCGCCCCGTCCCGCCGCGTCGGCGGCATCGGCACGCGCGCTCAGGCGGGCGCCCACGCGCTGGAACGGTGCCAGCAGGTGGTCGGCCAGTCGCGGCCACAGCAGCGCCAGCGCGAACAGCGCCATCAGCAGCAGGGCGATCCAGCGTCCGACCTGGTTGGCCTGCGCCACCCACTGGCTGCCCACCGCGGCCAGGCTGGCAACCACGGTGAAGGTGAGCGCCATGCCCAGCAGCAGCGGCAGCGTGCTGCGCAGGAACGGTCGGTCGGCACGCGCGAACACGAACGGCAGCACCGGCAGGATGCACGGGCTGAGCAGGGTCAGCGCGCCCCCCAGGTAGGCAAGCAGCAACAGCAGCATGGTCAGGCTCCGGAAACAGGAGAAGAACCGACCGGCACCCGCCAGCCGTCGGCGGTGCCATCCGTGGCGCCGGGAACGAACACCATCGCCGCACCGTTCATGCAGTAGCGCAGCCCGGTCGGGCGCGGGCCGTCGTTGAACACGTGGCCCAGGTGGCCACCGCAGCGGCGGCAGTGCACCTCCACCCTCAGCATCCCGAAGGTCACGTCGCGGTCTTCGCCGATGGCGTTGTGCAGCGGTGCCCAGAAGCTGGGCCAGCCGGTGCCGCTCTCGAATTTGGTGGACGAGGAGAACAGCGGCAGCGCGCAGCCGGCGCAGGCGAAGGTGCCCTGCCGGTGTTCCTTGTTGAGCGGGCTGCTGTAGGGGCGCTCGGTCGCCTGCTGGCGCAGCACCGCGTACTGCGCCGGGGTCAGGCGCTGGCGCCACTCGGCATCGCTGTGCATGACCTCGAACTGTCGCGACGGACGCGCTTCGGCGGCGGCCGGGGCGGCGCGGCTGCAGGCCCCCAGGCCGAGCAGGCCGGCGGCGGTGGCAACACCGCCCAGGCCCAGCAGATGGCGGCGGGACAGGGACATGGCGGACTCCGGGAAGGGGCGACGGGGCCATGCTGCGCCCGCCCGGGTCAACGAATCCTCACGCAGGATTCAATTTTTCGTGAGGTATCGGCGGCCGTCCCGCGCCACAATGCAGCCAGCCTCCCCGCTGGCCCCGAGTTGCCGATGTCGACCAAACGCGTGCTGATCGTTGAAGACGATGCCCACATCGCCGACCTGCTGCGCATGCACCTGGGCGATGAAGGCTACGAGGTCGCCCATGCCGCCAGCGGCGACGCCGGCCTGCGCCTGCTGGAGCAGGACGGCCCGTGGGACGCACTGGTGCTGGACGTGATGCTGCCCGGCGTGGATGGCCTGCAGGTCTGCCAGCGTGCACGCGCGATGGCGCGTTACGTGCCGATCATCATCATCAGCGCGCGGGGCAGCGAAACGCAGCGCATCGTCGGCCTGGAGCTGGGCGCGGACGATTATCTGGCCAAGCCGTTCTCGATGCCGGAGCTGGTGGCGCGGGTGCGTGCGCTGTTGCGCCGCGCCGAGGCGATGGCACAGAGCGCGCGCATCGATGCCGGTGCGATCGAGCTGGGCGGGTTGCAGCTGGACCCGGTCGCGCGCACCGCCTCGGTGGATGGCAACACGCTGGAGCTGACCCCGCGCGAATTCGACCTGCTGCTGTTCTTCGCCCGTCACCCGGACCAGGTGTTCGCGCGCATGGAGCTGCTCAACCAGGTCTGGGGCTACCAGCACGACGGCTACGAGCACACGGTCAACACCCATATCAATCGCCTGCGCAGCAAGATCGAGCCCGACCCGGCCAACCCGCGGCGGTTGCTGACGGTGTGGGGCCGTGGCTACAAGCTGGTCGACCCGGCCGGGGCGGCCGCATGATCAAGCCGAACCTGTGGCAAAAGCTGGCGGTGGTGACCGCTGCGCTGATGCTGGCGTGCTGCATGGCGCTGCTGGCGCTGCAGATGCGGGCCAACACCCGCCACGAGCAGGAAGTCGTGCAGCGGCTGTCGCTGGGCCTGGCCGAACATATCGCGCAGCGTAGCGAGCTGATGGATACCAGCGGCATGCGCGATGCCGCGGTGCGTGCGCTGTTCGGCCAGCTGATGGCGGTCAACCCCAGCGTCGAGGTCTACCTGCTGGACGACCAGGGCCGCATCCTTGGCCACGATGCGCCCAGTGGGCACCTGGTGCGCACCCGGGTGGACGTGGCGCCGCTGCGCCGCCTTCTGGCGGGAGCACCGTTGCCGATCCTCGGCGATGACCCGCGCAGCGCCGACGGCCGCAAGGTGTTCAGTGCTGCACCGTTGATCGTTCAGGGCCGCCAGGCCGGTTATGTGTACGTGGTGCTGGTGGGCGAGCACCGGCAGATGCTGGCCGACGACCTCGCCGCCGGCAGCCAGTGGAACACCACGCTGTGGTCGGTGGCACTCGTTGGTGGCCTCGGCCTGCTGGCCGGGCTGGTGGCGTTCTACTGGGTGACACGCCCGCTGCGGCGGCTGACCCGGCGCATCCAGGCCTTCGACATCGATGCACCCACGCCGCTGCCGCCGGCGGAGCCGCTGCGCCCGGGTGAGCGCGATGAACTGGTGATCCTCGAACATGCGCATGCGCAGATGGCGCAGCGGCTGGGCGAGCAGTGGCAGCAGCTGCGCCAGCAGGACCTGCAGCGCCGCGAGCTGGTGGCCAACATCTCGCACGACCTGCGCACGCCGTTGTCATCGCTGCACGGCTACCTGGAAACGCTGGCATTGAAGGATGCCACGCTGTCGCCGGACGAGCGGCGCCGTTATCTCGGCATCGCCCTGGCACAGAGTGCCAAGGTCGGCCGGCTGGCGCGTGCGCTGTTCGAGCTGGCGCGGCTGGAGCATGGCGAAGTGCGGCTGGAGTGGGAGGTGTTCGCACTGCCGGAGCTGCTGCAGGACGTGCTGCAGAAGTTCGAACTGGCGGCGCAGGCGCGTGGCCAGCAACTGCACGCGGCATTCCCGCCCGGCCTGCCGCCGGTGCGCGCCGACCTTGGCCTGGTCGAGCGGGTGCTGACCAACCTGCTCGACAACGCGCTGCGGCATGCACCCGAGGGCGGGCAGATCGAGGTGCGCCTGCGCGCAACCGATGACAGCGTGGAGGTGAGCGTGGCCGATGACGGTCCCGGGGTGGCGCCGGCACTGCGCACGCAGCTGTTCCAGGCACCGGCCGCGCTGGGTGCCCGGCGCGGCGAGAACGGCGGATTGGGCCTGTTGATCGTGCAGCGCATCGTGCAGCTGCATGGCCGGCGCATCGAACTGCGTGACAGTGCGCGCGGCGCGCTGTTCGTGTTTGCCTTGCCGCGCGCGGAACCGGCGGCCTAGCAGGCCGCTTCGCCCTCTGCGCTGCCGCCGCTCTCCAATGGCAGGTGCAGGCGGATGCAGGCCCCACCCGGCTCCGAATCGGTCACCTCGACGTGGCCACCGTGCTTGTCGGCCACCACCTGCACCAGTGCCAGGCCCAGGCCGAACCCGGGACTGCCCGGGTCCAGCCGCACGTAGGGTTGCAGCACCTGGCCGCGGAGCTCCGGTGCGATGCCGGGGCCGTCGTCCTCCACCTGTACGCACAGCCAGCCGTCGTTGACGGTGCTGGCAATGCGGATCTGCCGCCGCGCGTACCGCAGGGCATTGCCGAGCAGGTTGCGCAGCGCCAGTTCCAGCATGTGCCGGTTGACGTTGACCAGACCCACCGGCGACAGCGCCTGCTGCACCGGCATCGGCAACGGTGCGAACTGGGCGACCACGCCACGCACCAGGGCCGCCAGCTGCAGGCGCTGCCGGGTCAGCTGATGGCAGCGGCCCAGTGCGGCGTACTCGACGCCTGCATCGGTCAGGTGCTGCAGCCGATCAACGTCGGTGCGCAGGCCGCCCAGCGCATCGCGCTGCACGTCGTCAAGTGCGCTGTCTTCCAGCTCGGCCAGGCCGAAACGCATCCGTGCCAGCGGCGTGCGCACCTCGTGCGCCACCGCCTGGGCCAGCACCCGCTGGCTTTCCAGCAGTTGCTGCAGCTGCTCGGCCATGTGGTTGAAGGCATTGGCCAGCGGCCGCACCAGTGCGGTGCCGGCGCGCGGCGCACGCGTGTCCAGCTGGCCGTCGCGCATGCGCCGCGCCGCCTGGGCCAGCTGCGAGACGTCGCGCCACAGCCGGTAGACCATCACGTACATCGGCAGTGCCACCGCCACCATCAGGATCAGCAGCAGGATCGCCACGCCGGACACTTCGCTGTCCTGCCACCCCTCATCGGGCAGTGCTTCGTCCAGCGGCCCCAGCATCACCGCGTAGTCGCTGTCACCGATGCGCTGCAGGCTGCGCATGTGCTCCAGGTCGATCTGCACGCGGCCGTTGTTGAACGGAGGGCGCTGGCTGGCCGGCAGCGCCTTCGCCGCCTCGGCCAGCGGCACCAGGCGCAGGGCATAGGCGAAATCAGCGTCGAGTTCGCGGGCCAGCGCCGGCCATTGCTCACGCGGGGTTTCGGCGAAGCGATGCTGCAGCAGCGCGTGCGTGCCGCGCATCTCGGCCTGCAGGCCGGCTTCGGTGCGGTCTTCCAGCAGGGCATCCCAGGCCCACAGGCCCAGCACGATCAGCAACAGGTGGGCGAGCAGGAAGCCGATGCCGTAGCGCAGGAAGTGGAAGGCGTGGCCGCGCATCGCCGACGGCGTGCGCGTCATCCCCATGCCGAGCGGCTGAACAGGTAGCCGCGGCCGCGGACGGTCTTGATCCGTTCCGGTTGCTCGGGGTTGTCGCCCAGCTTGCGGCGCAGGCGCGAGATGCGGGCATCGATCGAGCGGTCCAGGCCGTCGAAGGCGATCCCGCGCAGGCCGCGCAGCAGCGCATCGCGGTCGAGGATCTGGCCGGCGTTGCTGGCCAGCAGGAACAGCAGGTCGAACTCGGCCGTGGTCAGCTCCAGCAGGCCGCCCTGCAGGTGCACGTTGCGGGTGGAAGGGTCGATGTTCAGCTCGCCGAAGCGCAGGCTGCCGTCACGCGGCTCGACCCGGCGGTGGCGGCGCAGGTGGGCACGCAGCCGGGCCAGCAGCACCCGCGGCTCGATCGGTTTGCCGATGTAATCGTCGGCCCCCAGTTCCAGGCCCAGCACCTGGTCGATGTTGTCGGTGCGGGCGGTCAGCACGCAGATGATGCCGTCATAGTGGGGCCGGATCTGCCGACACACTTCGAAACCATCCTGGTCGGGCAGGCCGACATCGAGCAGGACCAGCGCCGGCTTTTCCGCCAGGATCCGGGCCACTGCGCGCTCGCCGCTGCGTTCATGGGCGACCTGGTAGCCATGCCGCTGCAGGTAGTCACTGACCATCGTTCCCAGGCGGGCATCGTCTTCGACCAGTACGATATCCAGCATTTCCAAGGCCTCCGTGGACGCAAACGTACCGCCACGGCACGAGCGCGGCGATGCTATCCCAGCCGTCGGGCCGCCCGGGTCCCGGGGGCGGGCGCCATTCAGCCGGGGTTGCTGGCGCTCCGGCCGGTTCTCAGTCCCGGCAACGACTTGCCGCCCAGCATAGCCTGTCGCTGTTACAAAACGTTACCTTCGTGATACGGCTGGTGACGATCGCTGACAGCAAAGCGACTGACGCGGCGGGGCCCGCGGCCGAGCATGGAGTCTCCTCCGCTCCGCGTGCCGTCCTCATGTCGCCCGCCGCCCGCTGCCTGTTCATCCCACCCCGCCGCTGCCACTGCCGAGGCGCCCGATGAGTGGCGTGGTCGGGGCCTGGCTGCCGCCCGCCGAGGACGAGCAGCTGCTGCAGCAGCTGGCACCGATGCTGCGTGCCCTGCAGCAGCGTGGCCGTGGCCGCATCGGCTACTGGACCGACGCCGAGGCCGGCCTCGCGCTGGGCCACTGCCGGGCGCCGGCCGATACGCCGTTGCAGCCGCTCAGCTCGGACTGCGGTCGCTACGTGCTGTGCCTGGACGGCCGCCTGTACAACCGCGGTGACCTGCAGGCGCAGCTGCGCGACCTGCCACGCAGCTGCAGCGATGCGCGGCTGCTGCTGCAGGCGATCGTCGAATGGGGCGTGCAGCGGGCGCTGTCGCGCATCGAGGGCGCCTTCGGCTTCAGCGTATGGGACCGGGAGGCGCGCGTGCTGTGGCTGGCCCGTGATCCGGTCGGCGAGCGGCCGCTGTATTACGGCTGGTACCAGGGCCAGTTCCTGTTCGCCTCGGAGTTGAAGGCGCTGCAGGCCTTCGCCGGCTTCGCGCCGAGCATCGATCAGGACGCGCTGAGCCTGTTGCTGCGCCATGACTACGTGCCGGCACCGCATACCATCTACCGCGGCATCCACAAGCTGGTGGCCGGCGCGATGCTGCGCATCGATCTCAGCGACCACGCCGCAGGGGGCTCCAGCCATGCCGCGCAGGGGGGCGCGCGTTACTGGTGCGCGCGCGACGCGATGCAGAGCGCGCTGCAGCAGCCGCTGCAGCCGGCGCCGAGCCTGGAACAGGCCACCGACCAGCTGGAAGCAGCACTGCAGAAGGCGATCGCGGCGCGCATGCACTCGCCACTGGCCTGCGGCGCGTTCCTGTCCGGCGGCACCGATTCCTCGCTGGTGACGGCAATGATGCAGGCCCAGTCGACCCTGCCGATCGAGGCGTGGACCGTCGGCTTCGACGATCCGGGGCATGACGAGAGCGACTGGGCGTCGCAGGTCGCGCGTCACCTGGGGGTGCAGCACCACCTGCACCGCATGGATGCGCGCCAGGGCCTGGACCTGCTGCAGCGCCTGCCGCAGGTCTGGTGCGAACCCTTTGCCGACGCTTCACAGCTGCCGACGTTGCTGGCCAGTGAACTGCTGGGGGCGCGCAAGCCGGTCGCGCTGACCGGTGACGGCGGCGATGAGCTGTTCTTCGGCCACCCCAGCTATGGCCGCGCGCTGCGCAATGCGCGCCTGTGCGGCGGCCTGCCGGACTGGGTACGCGACCTGGCGCGGCGCAGCGGCAATCGCTTGAACGCCGAGCGCGGTCGCCTCGGTGGCTGGCGTGCGCTGGTGGCCGAGGTCGCTGCCAACGATGTGGAGGGGCATTACCTGCAGCGGGTGACCCGCTGGCGACAGCCGGCCCAGGTCGTGCTGGGGGCGCGTGAGCCGCTGACGATCTTCCAGCAGCAGGACACGGCGCTGCCGGCCGAGGCGCGCATCCAGCTGCTGGATTTACGCATGGACCTGGCCGAGGGCATCCTGGCCAAGGTCGACCGTGCGGGCATGGCGGCGGGTGTCGAGACCCGTGCGCCGCTGCTGGACATGGAGGTGGTGCGCCTGGCGTGGCGCCTGCCGCAGCACCTGAAGTACCACGATGGGGAACACAAGCGGATCCTCAAGCACCTGCTGGCGCGCTATCTGCCGGAACCGCTGGTGTACCGCCCCAAGCGCGGCTTCGGCCCACCGATGGCGCGCTGGCTGGCGGGGCCGTTGCGTGACTGGGCGGAGGCACTGCTGGACCCGCAGCTGCTGCGCAACCAGGGCTGCTTCGATGCGGTGCGCGTGCGCGGCATCTGGGAGGCGTTCCTGCGAGGCGAGCGCAAGTGGCACACGCACTTGTGGAACGTGTTGATGTTCCAGGCGTGGCACCAGCATTGGCACGGTGGTCGCGGGCGCTGAGGCTCCTTCGCGGATTGTTCTGCGTGGCGCAGGGCGGATGCCCTTGCGTACGAATGTCCTCCGGCGCCGGCCGTTGGCCGTCACCTCCCCCTTTACTTCGTACGCAAGGGCATCGGCCCTGCGTTCGGAGTTCGTCGGCGCTTCCTTGAAAGGCGGCTGCGCGTGCTGCGCTCTCCTCACCGCACGCCGAGCCTCGTCGGGGCGGGCAGGGGTTTGGGCAAAGTAAAGGAGGAGGTGGCGGCCAACGGCCGGCGCCGGGGGACATTTGCCCAGGCCCCTGCCTGCCCCGGCGGGGCCCTTCAGCCGCAGAGACGTCGGGTGAAGACGCACTTCGATACCCAAACGCCAGGCAAAAAAAGACCCGGCAGAGGGAGGGATCTGCCGGGTCCGGATTGCGTGGGGGGAGGGACCCACGCAATGAGCGTTGCGTCGCGTCAGTGGTTGTTCGCGTCCGCCGTTGATTCGTTGTAGCCCTGCACCAGTTCGGACCAGGCCTTGCTGGCCTGCAGGCCGAGACCGACTACGTCCTGCTGTGCCTGTCCCAGTCGCTGCAGGTTGTCCTGCCACAGCTGTGCACCCCTGGAGAGCGTCCCGGCCGCATCCTCGCCGCGGGCCAGTTCGCCGAGCCAGCCGCCGGTCGCGGTCAGGTTGCGCTCCATCACCTTCAGCTGCACGCCGAACACGCTTTCTGCGTTCTCCAACGCCAACCGGTTCGCCCGCGTTGCGGCGGCGGCGAGCTGGCGGGTGGCATCACTGAAGCGATCGCTGAAGGCGGCGGCCATGGGGGGCATCAGGGAGTGGCTTGATGCAATGCAGCATACGCCGTTGATGCGGCAATGCAACAAAAATTACAAAGGCGCCCGAGGCGCCTTTGAAAACCCTTTCAGATCAGTGGGTTGATCAGCGGGTGGGCCCGCGGTAGCGGCAGCCGGACGTGCAGGTTTCGTGCACGGTGATCTCGCTCAGCGCCGGCAGGCTGGGTTTGAGTTCGTTCCAGATCCACACCGCCAGGTTCTCGCTGGTCGGGTTCTCCAGGCCGGGGATGTCGTTGAGGTAGTGATGGTCCAGGCGGTCGTAGATCGGCTGGAAAGCCGCCTTCACGTCGCCGAAGTCCATGATCCAGCCGGTCTGCGCACCGGGTTCGCCCTCGACCTTCAGTTCCACCCGGAACGAGTGGCCGTGCAGGCGCGCGCACTTGTGCCCCGGCGGCACGTTGGGGAGGCGGTGCGCCGCCTCGAGCATGAAGACTTTGAAGATTTCCATGGCGCGATTGTACGCCGCGGGCTGCCGGGCAGCCCGGGTGTGCCCCGGTCTTTCATGAATAAATTCTTTTCATCCGGATGAAGAGATGATAGTTTCTCTTATATCCGTATGAAGAGATGTTATTGGCCGCACCCGGCCAGGCATGGACTACTGCGGAACTTCGTCGCCCTTACCACCTCCCCCACATCGTCATGCCCAAGCACACCCTGCTCGTGGCGGCCCTGGCCGTCGCTCTGGCCGCGCCTTTGTCCGCCGCCGCCGAAACCTCCGCCGACGCCGTTGGCGACGCCAATACCCTGGCCGCCGTGCGCGTCACCGGTTCCAACATCAAGCGCACCGATACCGAGGCCTCCAACCCGGTGCAGGTGATCGGCCGCCAGCAGCTGGAACAGACCGGCAAGGCCACCGTGGCCGACGTGCTGCGCTCGATCTCGGCCAACACCGGCAACGCTGCCAACGAAACCACCAACAACGGCTGGGCGTCCGGCTCGGCCGGCATCGGCCTGCGTGGCCTGTCGCAGAAGAACACGCTGGTGCTGCTCAACGGCCGCCGCTTGGCCAACTACGGTTTCCCGGCCGGCGGCCTGTCCGACACCTTCGTCGATCTCAACGCGCTGCCACTGGTCGCCGTCGAGCGCATCGAAGTGCTCAAGGACGGCGCCTCCGCGGTGTACGGTTCCGACGCCGTGGCCGGCGTGGTCAACATCATCACCCGGCAGAACTTCGAAGGCGCCGAGATCGGCGGCAGCTTCGGCGGTGCCGACCAGGGCGGCCTGCACGAGCAGAACCTGAAGTTCGTCGGTGGCCTCGGTGATCTTGACACCGACGGCTACAACATCCTCTTCAGCCTGCAGGGCTACAACCGCGAGCGCCTGGACCAGGACGAACGCAATCTGACCAAGAGCGGCATCTACACCGACAAGCCCGGTGGCCGCTGGAACGGCTGGTCGGCCAAGGGCGCGCGCTACCTGGTCAACGGCGTGTCGGTGCCGATGCTCGATGCCAACGGCAACTGCCCGGCCGGCACCACCCGCGTTGCCAGCGCGCCGATCGATGGCCTGTCCGGTGATACCTGCGGCTTCAACCAGGCGCCGTTCACCACGCTGATTCCCTCGACCAAGCGCTACCAGGCCTATGCCAACGGCACCTTCCGCCTGAACGACAACGTCGAGGCCTTTGGCGAAGTGCTGTACAGCCAGATCAAGAGCGCCGCCTGGTTCGGCAGCAGCCCGTTCTTTACCCTGGAAAGCGGTCGCTTCGCGTTGAACGCCAACAGCGGCCTGGCCGAGCCGGTGTCGTCGCTGCTGCCGGCCAACAACCCATACAACCCGTACGGCCGCGCGATTCCGATCGAATACACCTTCTTCGACCTCGGTGGCACCATCAAGACCAACCGTTCCACGGCCTACCGCGGTGTGTTCGGCCTGCGCGGCACCGCCGCGAACTGGGACTGGGAAGTGGCCGCGTTCGGTGCACGCAGCAGCGAGCGCGAGAGCGTGTCCGGCGGCTTCGCCAATCGCTGGGCGCTGGCCGATGCGCTGGCCACGGGCAGCTACAACCTGTTGAACCCGGCGGCCACGCCGCAGTCGGTGCGTGATTCGATCAACATCGCCACGCTGCGCCCGGCCGAATCCAAACTGCAGGGCGTCGACGCGAAGATCTCCGGCAGCCTGGGCCACACCTGGGCGGGTGAGATCGGCTTCGCGGCCGGTGCCGAATGGCGCCGCGAGAAGCTCGATTCCAACAACCCGTGGCAGATCGATGCCGGCCTGCAGGTGCGCCCGGCCATCGCCGAGGTGCATGGCCAGCGCCAGGTCACTGCCGCCTACGCCGAAGTGAACGTGCCGCTGGCCTCGACGCTGGAGCTGTCGGCCGCCGCGCGCGCCGACCACTACGACGATTTCGGCGATGCGTTCTCGCCGAAGATCGGCCTGCGCTGGCAGCCGCTGGATGTCCTGCTGGTGCGCGCCTCGGCGTCGAAGGGCTTCCGCGCGCCGTCGCTGTCGGAGAACTCCAACAGCACCAGCATCGCCTATGGCAGCGTGGTCGATCCGCGTGATCCCGACGTGCCGGGCTCGCGCCAGAGCCCGACCTTCTTCACCGTCGGCAACAACGCACTGAAGCCGGAGCGAACCAAGAGCGTGAACTTCGGCGTGGTGCTGTCGCCGTGGGCCAACACCAACCTCAGCGTGGACTACTACCGGATCCAGCTGGACAACCTGGTCGGCACCAACAACACCCAGACCCTGGTCAACGACAACGTGGCCGGCGCCGTGCAGCGCGACGAGCGCGGCAAGCTGCAGGCGGTCTACAACCGCTACCAGAACCTGAGCGAGCTGAAGACCTCGGGCATCGACGTCGAGCTGCGCCAGCGCATCCCGACCGCTGCACTCGGCGACTTCACCGTGTCCTCGGCCTACACCCACGTGCGCGACTACCGTCGCCCAACCGTGGTCGGCGGCCCGCTGGTCGACTACGCCGGCAGCAACCTCGGCGCAACGCTGCCCAAGGACAAGGCCACCACCACGCTGGACTGGACCTTCCGCGACTTCACCGCGGCCGTCACCTGGTACTACACCAGCGGCTACGACCAGAAGGCCAGCACCGCCGCCGCGGCCGTGCAGGACCGCATCAATGCGTACAACCAGTTCGACCTGTACCTGGCCTATGCCGGCATCGACAAGCTGACCGTCTACGCCAAGGTGCAGAACCTGGCCGACAGGACGCCGCCGTACGACGCCTCGTTCCCGGGCATCCGCGCGCCGTACGACTTCAGCCAGTACGACCTGCGTGGCCGCTACTTCACCCTCGGCTTCGATTACCGCTTCTGATGCCATCGCCGCGGCCGGCCACACCCCGTGGCCGGTCGCGTTGCCGCTGTCCTGTTTACTGGGGAGTCACCGTGTCCTTCCACCGCCGTGCCGTTCTTCCGCTGCTGCTTGCCGCCGCCAGCGCCCTGTCCTCGCCGCTGCCGGCGCAGGCCCAGAGTGCGTACTTCTTCCCGCAGGCCACTGACGCTGCCGCGTTCGATGCCGCCATTCCCAGCCCCGAGCAGTTCCTCGGCTACCCGATCGGCAGCCGCTACACCCGGCATGACCAGCTGGTGGCCTATTTCCAGGAACTGGCGAAGCACTCGGACAAGATCCGCGTGCAGGAAATCGGCCGCAGCTACGAAGGCCGGCCGCTGCTGATCGCCACCATCACCGCCGCCGACAACCAGGCGCGCATCGAGCAGATCCGCCAGCAGCACGCTACCCTGGTCGACCCGGCGCAGCCGCGCAGCGCGGCCGGTGACAGCCCTGTCGTGGTCTGGCTGGGCTACAGCGTGCATGGCAATGAAACCTCCAGCGGTGAAGCGGCGATGCTGACCGCCTACTACCTGGTGGCCAACCGCAGCGCCGAAACCCAGCAGTGGCTGCAGCAGTCGGTGGTGCTGTTCGATCCTGCGCAGAATCCCGACGGCCGCGACCGTGCCGCGAACTGGCACAACGCCTGGGCATCGGACCCGGCCTCGTCCGACCCGGCCGACAAGGAACATGTCGAACCGTTCCCGCAGGGTCGCACCAACCACTACTTCACCGACCTCAACCGCGACTGGCTGGCCCTGACCCAGCAGGACTCGCGGCCCAAGCTGGCCGTGTTCCACCAGTGGTACCCGAACGTGCAGATCGACTTCCATGAGATGGGCAAGGACAGCACGTACTACTTCGAGCCTTCGCCGAAGAGCATGCACAGCCCGCTGATTCCGGCGGCGTCCTACGAGTTCAACAAGACACTGGCCAAGTACCACGCGCAGTCGCTGGATGCGCTGGGCTCGCTGTACTACACCGGCGAGAACTACGACAACTTCTCGCCGGTATATGGCTCGACCTATCCGGACTTCCACGGCGCGGTCGGCGTCACCGTCGAGCAGGCCAGCTCGCGTGGCCGCGTGCAGGAATCGGTGAACGGTCTGCTGACCTTCCCCTTCACCATCCGCAACCAGGTCGCCACCGGCCTGGGCACGGTGCGCGGTGCGGTGACCGAGCGCAGTGGCCTGTTCGACCTGCAGAAGGATTTCTTCCAGAGTGCGCTGAAGCAGGCTGCGCAGCAGCCGGTGAAGAGCTTCGTGTTCGGCGATGCGCACGACCCGGCATTGACCCGGCGCCTGCTGGAGCTGTTGCTGCTGCACCGCATCGACGTGCATGCGTTGGATCGCAGCGTCACCGTCGATGGACAGCGCTTCGACGCCGGCAGCGCCTACGTGGTGCCGGTGCAGCAGGCGCAGTTCCGCCTGGTCCATTCGATCTTCGCCGAGACGCCGTCGATCAAGGGCGACGTGTTCTACGGCAGCACAAGCTATGCGATCGCACCGGCCTACGGCGTGGCGTTCGCTGGCAGCCGCAGCCGTATCGATGGCGGCGCCCGCGTGGCGGAGCTGCCGCCGGTGCAGGGTGCGGTCAACGGCGGCCAGGCTGGCTTCGCGTACGCCATCGACTGGCGCGACTACAACGCCGGCCGCGCGCTGGCCGTGCTGCAGGCCAAGGGATTGACCGCGCGCGCTGCGTTCAAGCCGTTCAGCAGCGCCACCGCGCAGGGCCAGGTCGACTTCGCCGCGGGCAGTCTGGTCATCCCGGTGGCCGGCCAGCCGCTGCAGGGCGCGGCCCTGCTCGAGGCGGTGACCGCTGCCGCACGCGACGCCGGCGTGCAGGTGCATGCCCTGTCCAGCGGCCGCAGCAGTGAGGGCATCGATCTCGGCAGCGATGGCGTCAAGGCACTGCGCAAGCCGGCCGTGGCGCTGGTGATGGGCGAGGGCGTGGCTGCGACCGAGATTGGTTCGGCCTGGTTCCTGCTCGACCAGCAGCTGCACCTGCCGGCCAGCAAGCTGGATCCGCAGCAGCTGGGCAAGGTCGCGCTGGACCGCTACACCACCCTCGTGCTGTCCGGCGGCACCTACACCGGCATCGACGCCACCGCCGTGGCCGCGCTGAAGCGCTGGGTGCAGGCCGGTGGCTCGCTGGTGACCTATGGCAGCGCGTCGAAGTGGGCGGTGGAGCAGAAGCTGGCCGAGGGCGAATCGCTGGGCAAGGACGAGGAAGCGCGGGACGCCGACCGCCGCGCGTTCGGTGACCAGCGTGAAATCGCCGCGATCGAGCGGGTGAGCGGCAACATCCTCAGCGCCGATGTCGATACCACCCATCCGCTGGCGTTCGGCGTGCCGCGCCGGCAGCTGGCGGTCAACAAGGAAAACACGGTGACGCTGCAGCCGAGTGCGAACCCGTTCTCGACGGTGGTGCGCATCGACGCGACGCCGCGGGTGAATGGTTACCTGTCCGAGCGCAACCGTGCGCGGGTGGCGGGGAGTGCGTGGCTGCTGGTGTCGGCGCAGGGGCAGGGCAACGTGGTGTTGTTTGCCGATGATCCGGCGCATCGCAAGTACTGGCACGGTACCGATCGCCTGCTGATCAATGCGATTTTCTTCGGGAATCTGGTGAATCCGGCTAAGGCGCGGGGTTGAGGCGTTTGGCGGCTTGTTGATGCGGGGGGGGAGGACGGATGGGCCGCACAGGACACGCCGCAAGTACGTCCTTGCAGGCTCGTAGGCGCTATCCATGGCGCCTGCGGTCCTGCGCAACCCATCCGTCCTCCCCCGACAGTTTCACGCGGGCGCGGACGCATCAAACCCAAGGCGGGAGCAAGGGCAATAGCAAAAGCAAAAAGCAAAAGCAGCGGCTTCGGCTTCTGCTCTTGAATTTGAATTTGATCTTTCTTCCTTCGGCTACTCCGAGGGAGAAGAAAGGCGCTGGAAATGTCTGAAGCGCTGGGGAGCGGGGGCTGCGCAAAACCGCAGGCGCCATGGATGGCGCCTACGAGCTTACATGGATGTATTTACAGCGTGTTTTGCGCCGCCCCCGCTCCCCAGCGCCCACGCAAAACCCACCGCAGGCTCTCAAACAAGCCAGGTAGCCAGCACAAAAAAGGACGGCGCCTCAGCGCCGTCCCTCGATAGCCCCCGCAGCGGGAAGCGCAACAACCGTCAGCTGGGGATCAGCCAGCGCGACCGCCGACGTTGCCGCCCTGGCCGCGGCCACGGCCGCCACCACCATTGCCGCCACCGCCACGACGCTGGCTCTGACCCGCGCCCGCACCGGCACGCTGCTGGCCATTGCCACCGCCTTCGCGACGGCCACCGCCGGCCTTCTTCGGGCCCGCATGCGCATGGCGCGGTGCATCGCCGTGCGGGCGACGCGCGTGGCTCTTGCGCGGTGCGCGCTCGCCGGTATCGTGCTCGGCCTTGCCCGGTGCACTGTTGCCCCAACGGATCGGCGTCTGCAGCTCGAAGCCCGGCACGTCGCGGATATCCATGTCGCGGCCCAGCAGGCGGGTGATCGCGCGCAGCAGCTTCACTTCATCCTGCGCCACCAGCGAAATCGCCTGGCCGGTCGCACCGTTGCGACCGGTACGGCCGATGCGGTGCACGTAATCCTCGGCCACCATCGGCAGGTCGAAGTTGATCACCTTCGGCAGCTCGTTGATGTCGATGCCGCGCGCGGCGATGTCGGTGGCTACCAGCACGGTCACGCGACCGGCCTTGAAATCACCCAGTGCACGCAGGCGCTGGCCCTGGCTCTTGTTGCCGTGGATGGCTGCGGTCTTGATGCCGGACTTTTCCAGGAACGAGGCCAGCTTGTCGCTGCCGTGCTTGGTGCGCGCGAAGACCAGGGTCTGCTCGCGGCTGTCCTGCGCCAGCAGGTGCAGCAGCAGCTCACGCTTGCGGCTGCCATCGACCGGGTGCACGCGGTGGGTGATGGTCTCGGCCACGGTGTTCTTCGGCGTCACCTGGATCTGTTCCGGGTTGCGCATGAACTCCAGCGCCAGCTGGCGGATGTTGTCCTCGAAGGTGGCCGAGAACAGCAGGGTCTGGCGGTTCTGCTTCGGCAGCTTGGCGAGGATGCGCTTGATCGATGGCAGAAAGCCCATGTCAAGCATGCGGTCGGCTTCGTCCAGGATCAGCACTTCGATGCCGGACAGGTCGACGCTGCGACGCTCCAGGTGGTCGATCAGGCGGCCTGGGCAGGCGACCAGCAGGTCGACGCCCCGGCGCAGGATGTCCAGCTGGTTGCCCATGCCGACGCCGCCGTAGATGCAGGCGCTGGGGATGCGCAGGTACTTGCTGTAGCCGCGCAGGCTGTCATGCACCTGGGTGGCCAGTTCGCGGGTCGGGGCCAGGATCAGCGCGCGCGGCTTGCGCGGGCCGCTGCGCACTTCCTGCGAGGCGGTGCCCAGGTGCTGCAGCAGCGGCAGGCCGAAGGCGGCGGTCTTGCCGGTACCGGTCTGTGCGCCGGCCAGCAGGTCGCGACCGGCCAGCGCCAGCGGGATCGCCTGCTGCTGGATCGGGGTCGGGTTTTCGTAGCCCTGCTCGGCGAGCGCGCGCAGCAGGAAAGGCGCAAGGCCCAGGGATTCAAAAGACATTGAGATTGCTCCAAGTACAAGAAACGCCTGTCCGAACGGACAGACGGGGGCAGATCAAACTGATCGGCTGACTCGGAGCGTTCCCGTGAACCGCGCTGCGAGAATTGGGTGCAGCCGGCACGGAGCGCAGGCTGGAATGCGTGACGAACGGCGTCGGAGTGGGGGCGGGCGAAGTGGGCGGACCCAGGTCGCCGGCGATCCCGAAGGGAAACGGACGGCCGCTGCAGACCGCGCAAGTCTAAACGATCTTCCCTACTCCGCGCAAAATCCCCTGTTCAGGTAGGGGGGTATCTGCAGGGCTTGCAGCCCTGCACCCGCTAACGTCAACGTCAAAAGCGGGCTATCCGTGGGTTGGCGGGGGGGGGGGGGGGGGGGGGGGGGGGGGGGGGGGGGGGGGGGGGGGCGGGGGGGGGCGCCCCCCCCCCCCCCCCCCCCCACTACCGTTGGGTAGTTACATCCAGCCCGGCACCACGAATACCAGCCAGGCCAGCAGCGGTCCAAGCGCCACCACCAGTCCGCTGTAGACCAGGAAGCGGCGGAACAGGGTCTCGCGTTCCTCCTTGGCTGCCGAGGCCACCACCAGTGCGCCATTGGTGGAGAACGGGCTGACATCGACGATGGTGGACGACACCGCCAGCGCGCAGATCACGCCGGCGGCGCTGAGGTGACCCTGCATCAGGAACGGCACCGCCAGCGGAATCGTGGCGCCCAGCACTGCGGCCGACGAGGCGAATGCGGAGACGATGCCGCCGACGTAGCAGACCAGCAGCGCGCCGAGCAGCGGAATGCCGATGTCGGACACGCCATTGCCGATGAAGTCCACCGCGCCGGCATGTTCCAGCACGCCGATGTAGGTCACCACGCCACAGATCAGCAGCACGGTGGACCAGCTGATGCCATCGACCGCGCCCTTCTGGCTTTGTGGCGACAGCAGCGCCAGCGCCACCGCGACGGTGATCGAGACCAGGCCGACGTTGAGGTTGTAGATCAGCGCGGCCACGCCCAGGCCGAGCAGGCCGATCAGGGTGAACAACCGTTCGCGGGTCAGGCCCACCGCATCCAGTGCCGCCGGATCATTGCTGAGCGTGCCGCCGCCTGCTGCGACCAGCGCGCCATGGCCTTCGATCGCGAACTGGCGCGACGACGCCTGCGGGCCACCGGCCATCGCCAGTTCGGCATTGCCGATCGTTCCTGCCGCGGTGATCGAGCCGCGACGCAGCAGGGCGATGCCACCGAAGGCGAAGAAGCAGATCGTCGCCATCATGAAGTTGAAGCCCAGGCTGGTCAGGAACACTGCCATCTCGGTCACTTCCAGCCCAGCCTTCTGCACCACGCCGTTGGTGATGCTGCCGTACACGCTGATGGGCGAGAAGCCGCCGGCCTGCGCACCATGGATGACCAGCAGGCCCATCATCAGCGGGTTGATGTTGTACTGCTTGGCAAAGCGCAGCGCGACCGGGCCGATGATCGCGACCGCCGCCGGGCCCAGCGAACCGAACGCGGTGAGCACCGCGGTGATCACGAACATCACCCACGGAATGGCCACGATATGGCCACGCACCACTTTCACCGCCCAGTGCACCAGCAGGTCGATGGTGCCGTTCTTCTGCGCGATGGCGAACAGGTAGGTGATGCCGACCAGGGTCAGGAACAGATCGCCGGGAAAGCCGGCCAAAACCTCCTTGCCGCCCATGTCGACCCACAGCCCGCCGATGATGAAGGCCAGCGCAAAGGCGACCGCGCCCATGTTGATCGGCATCGCCGTGGCGACGATGAACATGATCACCAGGCCGATGATCGTTGCGATTTGTGGACTCATGCGCCCTCCCAGACACGTGGCTCACGTACAGCGCGGATGGAGACCCGCCATCCCGGGTTAAGGCGACGTACTGCGTGATGCGTGATACGTACTGCTGGAACCCGTTACTGCAGCCGCTCCAGCGCACTGCGGACCCACGCCGCGGCGCCTTCCAGGCTCTGGAACTCTTCCACCGCGCGCACTTCGCAGCACGGATAGGACGGCGCGACCACGCGCGCCAGTGCGTTGCCCGGGCCCAGCTGCAGGAACACCCGCGCGCCGCGCTCGAAGGCCTGGCGCATCACCTGCGCCCATTCGATGGTCTGCGCCAGCTGCGCCGACAGCGTGTGCACCACCGTGGCACGATCACGCACAGGCCGCGCATCGATGCCGGCCAGCAGCGGCAGGCGTGGGGCTTGCAGCGGCGAGGCATCGAGTGCGGCAGCGAACGGTGCGACCGCCGCCGCCAGCAACGGCGTGTGGGCAGGCACGTGCACCGCCAGCGGACGGATGCCGGCACCCTGCGCCCGTGCGGCACCGGCCAGCCGCTGCAATGCGGCGTGCGTGCCGCCCACGATGAAATGGTCCTGCCCATTGGCGATGGCCACGTACGCACCGTGCAGATCGCACAGTGGCTGCAGTACATGGCGCTCCAGGCCAAGTACCGCCTGCAGGCCTGCATCGGCGGGGCTGGCGCCGTCCATCAACTGCGCGCGCTGCGCCGCCAAGGCAAGGCAGGTGGCCGCATCGAAGCTGCCGGCGATGGCATGCGCGGCCAACTCGCCGATGCTGTAGCCGGCGGCCAGCGTCGGCGTTGGCACGTTGTCGCGCAGCCCCTGCCACTGAGCCAGAGTGGCCGCGCACAGCAGCGGTTGCGCCTGCGCATTGTCGAAACGGTCGTCGGCCACCGCGGCGGAAAACACATCGCGGCCGAGCACCGTGCTGGCCCGATCAAGGGTGTGGCGCGCGGCCGGAAGATCGCGCACGCGGTCGAACATCGCTGCGTGCTGCGCGCCTTGGCCGGGGCAGAGCAGGGCCAGGCTCATGCGCGCTCCTGCAGCAGCAGGAACCCGCTGCAGGCCAACAGGTCTGCGCTGCCGCCTGGGCTCAGCCGGCGCGCGACGAAGCCATCACCGATGCGACGCAGATGTGTCCGCCAGTCCGGCGCGAAGGTGCCGCCCGCGTCCAGGAAGGTGCGGGCCTGCCGCTGGGCCCAGCGCAGGCCGTCGGTGCCGCCACGGTGCAGCAGGTTGAGGTCATCCACGCACGCGATTAGCTGCATCAGGGTCTGGCACATCGCGGCCTCGCGTGGCAGGCCGCTGGCCAGCGCGTGACGCATGGTAGGCAATGCCACGCCGCGCAGCAGCGGATAGCCGGCGGCCGCTTGTTCGCGCACACCCTGCACGCCGTGCCGTGCGCGCGCGCGCTGGCCAGGGCTGTTCGCATCCAGAGGTGCGTCGGCGAGCTCGGCAGACCAGCGGCGCACTTCCTGGCAGACCTGCTCACCCGTGGCGGCATGGCCCAGGCGGGAGCGACAGGCCGCGGCGGCCGCCACCAGCAGGCCGAGACTGAAGACCGCGCCACGATGGGTATTGACGCCGGCGGTTGCGCGCAGCATCGCGATTTCGGCTGCGATGCCACATCGGCGCAAGGCGTCGAAGTCCGCCCCGGCTGCACCGAGGCAGGCCACGGCGGTGAAATAGTGGCGCAGCGCGAACAGGCTGCGCAGGAATGTGCCGGCGTCCATGTCGTGATGGCTGCCGCTGTCGAATGGCGTGACCAGTCCGGGCTTGGGCGCCAGCGCCAGCTCCGCATGCAGGCTGGCGACGGCGAGGCGCCCCAGGCGCGCGCTGTCCACGGCAGCTGCCGGCCTGACTGCCGATTGCACGACGGCGGTCATGCGCTCACCCCGGCGGAGGCGAACATCGCATCGCGTAGTTCCAGTGCGGCACCATCGAGGCGCTTGACCAGTACCTCGCGGCTGCGTCCGGCGTACTCCCGCCAGTTCACGGCGGCGTCGCCGCCCAGGCACAGCTCGCCATCGACCCGCCGGTCGTGTTCGGCTTCCCATGCCTGTAGCCGTACAGCCAGGGCATCGGCCTGCGCGGTGGTGTCGATCGGCCACAGCAGATCGACGTCCGAGCGCGCGTGCACATAGCGCAGGCCAGTAAGGTGCTGCCACGCGAAGGCACCGAATACGCGCGCCTCAGCGATGTTCTGCAGCACTTCAAGGGGCCGCCGCCAGTCCTGCGGAACGTCGCCTTTCAGCACCGCCTGGAGTGCCGGCGGCGGTGTGGTGCGCAGCACATCGTGTGCTGGCACGCGCAGGCCCAGGCGCAGTTTGCCCTCGGCGGGCGGCAGCGGCACGCCGAGACGCAGGCGTGGATCGGCATCGTCGGCGGCACGTCGCGCGACGATGGCCGGCCGGCCCTGTGCAAACCAGTCGGCCAAGCGCGACTCATGCGCGGCGATGTCCGCCTGCCAGCCGGCGTGCGCTGACAGCCAGACCAGCGTATGTCGGGGCAGCCGCTCAGGCATCGCCCTGGCTCACGGCTTCAGCCACGCGTGCGGCAAGCATGCGCCCGCCACGTTCGGCTCCGCGCACTGCGCGGCGGTCGCCATGGGCGGGCGTGCGCAGGGCCTGCAGAAGGTGCTGGGCAAGATTGCCCTCCCACAACGATTCCACCGCACCCATCGCCACGTAGTTCTCCACGCCCGGTGCGAACACCGGTGAGGTCTGGCTCAGCGCCTGCAGTTTATCCAGCGGCTGCTTGGTCACCCGGGCCATCGCGCGCAGGTCCATCACCCGCACCTGCGCATCCGGCAGTGCATGGATGTGGTCGGCCATCAGCCCGAACGAGAGGAAGCCGCCACTGACGGATTCACCGTAGACCAGCGTGACCAGTCGGGCGCCACGTCGACGCGCGAGATCCAGCGTCTGCGCCAGGTGCGCGAAACAGCCGTTGATGCCGAGCAGTTCGTCGCGGCGTGCCAGGCGCTGGCCGGCGGTGTCGACCAGCATCACGATCGGTTGCTGCGGATGCGCGGCGGTGCTGGCCAGCACCGTCTCGGCCAGTGCCAGTGCGTGGTCCACGCCCACCTCGAGCTTGTTGGCGGTGCCGATCACAGTCACATCGCCGTTGTCGGTGGTGGCGCTGCCGGTCAGCACCGAATCGCTCACCGCAATGGCATGCCCATGCGGAAACAGGGCATCGAGCAGTGTCTGCAACGGCATGCTCATGGCAGGCTCCGGTCGCCGGTGGCGGTGAGGAATTCATCGGTGTCGAGCAGTGGCAGGCGTTCGGGGTGGGCAATGCCCAGCCGCGCCCAGATCTCCAGGCCATCGCGGCAATCGCCCCAGGCCCGCACGCGCGCCTTCAAGGCCGCATGGCGTTCCTGCAATGCGGCCAGTGCAGCATCCGGGTCAGTGCCGCCCGCATCGGGGTGCAGCGCGTCGCGCGCGGCCAGCGCGAATGCTTCAAGGGCATCGGGCACCAGCACCTGCGCCTGGTCGATCAGGTACCGGTGCTTGCCACCGGTCACACGCCAGACCAGCGCGCGATCGCGTGAGTCGAACTCTTCCACGCCGCGAACGGTTTCGATCACCTCCGGTCCGGACAGCGACATCCGGCCTTCCTCGGACATGATGACCGTGGTGCAGCAACGGGCAACGATGCCCATGCCACCGAAGGCGCCGTTGCCGCTGCCGATCAGCGCGATCACCGGCACGCCCGCTGCACGCGCGCCCAGGGTGGCGCGCATGATCTCGGAGATCGCAATCAGGCCCGCATTGGCTTCGTGCAGCCGCACGCCGCCGGTATCGAGCAGCAGCAGCACGCCGTCAGGGCGGGTGTGCGCTGCACGGCGCAGCAGCCCGGTCAGCTTGGCGCCATGCACTTCGCCCACGCCGCCGCCCATGAATTCACCCTGTTGTGCGGCCAGCAGCACGTGTTTGCCCTGCAGCCTGGCCTCGCCGACGACGATGCCATCGTCGAACGCGGCCGGCTGGTCGAGCTGGGCCAGGTGCGGACTCATCATCCGTCGCGCCGGGCCGAGGAACTCGTGGAACGAGCCGGCGTCGACCAGCCCGGCGATGCGCTCGCGCGCATCGGCTTCGTAATAGCTGTGGCGCTGTACGTGGTTCATGGCGCGCCTCCGGCCAGCAGGGTTTCCACGGCCTGGTCCAGGCGCAGGCTGACCACGGCCGGGGTTGCACCGGCGTCGTTGATCGAGACGCGCACATCGCGCAGCGGATGACGTTGTGCGAAGTCGTTGATCACCGCCTGCCAGATGCTGCCGAAGCCCTGCGCGGCGGTGATGACGCGCACCGTCATCGCGCCCTGCTGCGCCGCCGGTTCCAGCAGGATTTCCAGGTTGCCCGACGCCAGCACGCCCACCAGCACCGCATCGCGCGCGAAGGGCACGTCGGTGCGGCCTTCGAATCGATAGTCGAGGGTTTCCATGCTCAGCCCCTTACCAGTTGCGGAAGCGCTTGGGCGGGTCGTACAGACCGCCGGACCAGCGCACCAGGTCCTTCACCGAACGCGCCGCCAGCAGGTCACGGCTGGCATCGCGCACGGAGATGCCGAGGTCACCGGGACGGCGGATCACGCCGCGGTCGCGCAGGTTCTCCACCATCGCGCGGTCGCGCCCGATGCCCACGGCGGTATAGCCGGCCACGCCACGGATCGCCTGTTCGCGCTCCTCGGGGGTGCGGCACAGCAGCAGGTTGGCGATGCCTTCCTCGGTCAGCACATGGCTGACGTCGTCGCCGTAGATCATCACCGGCGGCAGCGGCATGTTCGCGCGTTCGGCCAGTTCCCAGGCGTCGAGGCGGTCAACGAATGCCGGGGCCATGTGCTCGCGGAAGGTTTCCACCATCTGCACCACCAGTTTGCGCCCGCGTGGCATCTCGCCCGGGCGTGCGGCCTGCCGGCCGGCCTTGATCCAGGCCTCGCTGGCATGGCGGCGGCCGCGCGCGTCCGAGCCCATGTTCGGTGCGCCGCCGAAGCCGGCGATGCGGTCGCGGGTGGCAGTGGAACTGTTGCCCTGCAGGTCGATCTGCAGGGTGGAACCGATGAACATGTCGCAGGCATACAGGCCTGCGGTCTGCGAGAACGCGCGGTTGGAACGCATCGAGCCGTCGGCGCCGGTGAAAAACACATCGCCCCGCGCGGCAATGTATTTCTCCATGCCCAGTTCCGAACCGAACGAATGCACCGATCTGACGAAGCCCGATTCGATCGCCGGAATCAGTGCCGGGTGTGGGTTCAACGCCCAGTGCTGGCAGATCTTTCCCTTCAGACCGAGCGATTCGGCGTAGGTGGGGAGCAGCAGTTCGATGGCGGCCGTATCGAAGCCGATGCCGTGATTCAAACGATTCACGCCGTACTCGGCGTAGATGCCCTTGATGGCCATCATTGCCATCAGTACCTGGATTTCGGAGATCTGCGCAGGGTCGCGGGTGAACAGCGGCTCGATATGGTTCGGCTTCGGCGCCTGCACCACGAAGTTGACCCAGTCCGCAGGAACATCGACGCGGGGGAGGCTGTCAACGATCTCGTTGACCTGGGCGATGACGATGCCGCCACCGAAGGCGGTGGCTTCGACGATCACCGGAGTGTCTTCCGTATTCGGCCCGGTATAGAGGTTGCCGTGGCGGTCGGCGGCCTGCGCGGCGACCAGCGCTACGCGCGGCGTAAGGTCGATGAAGTAGCGGCCGAACAGTTCCAGGTAGGTGTGGATGGCACCGATCTGGATGCGCCCTTCGGCCACCAGGTTGGCCAGTCGCACCGATTGCGGGCCGGAGAACGAGAAATCCAGTTTCGAGGCGATGCCACGCTCGAATACGTCCAGGTGCGAGGGCAGTGAGAGGACCGACTGCACCATGTGCAGGTCATGCACGCGGGCGGGGTCGAGGTCGGCCAGCGCCTGGGCGAGGAAATCGGCCTGCTTCTGGTTGTTGCCCTCCAGGCAGACCTTGTCGCCTGGCTCCAGCACTGCGTGCAGCAACTCGCCGACGTCGCTGCTGGCGACCTCGCGTCCCCGGGCCCACGGCGCGGCACGTTCCAGGCGGGCCTGGCGACTGCGTTCCAACGTATCCCAGCTCGGGTTCATTGACCGGCTTCCGACGGGTGTTGAGATAATTACGGCATAATTACGAAGTGGGTACAACCTGCAGTGCAGCAAAAAGAAGGGCCCGCGCGGAGGCGGGCCCATTCAGGGTGTGGGGTGTGGGGTGTGCCGACCAACCGTCGGCACCCACCGGTTCGCAGGTGGCTCAGAACTTCCAGCGCAGGCTGGCCGATACGAAGCGCGGCTCGCCGTAGTTGTTGTAGTCCAGGTTGGCCCAGTAAGTCTTGTCCAGCGCGTTGCGCACGCTCAGCGTTGCAGTCCAGCTGTCGCTGATGCGGTAGTTGGCATTGAATTGCACCAGCATGTACGCCGGCTGGTTCACGGTCACCGTGCCGCCCAGCGGGTAGGCGATGTTGTAGCCCTGCACCTTGCTCTGCCACTGCAGGCCACCGCCGATGCTCAGGCGTTCCAGCGCACCGCGCAGCTGCAGTTGCGTGTTGAGCTGCAGCAGGTCCTTGGGCGGGTTGGCGTACAGCAGGTCGGTGGCGGCGCGGGTGACCTTGACGTGGGTGTAGCCGGCATTGACCGTCCAGCCCGGCAGGATTTCGCCGTTGATATCCATCTCCCAGCCACGCGCCTTGGTACCGTTGACGCCGATGTAGGCCGAGCTGCCGTCGCTGAGCGAACCCTCCGGCACGCCCATGTCACGCACCGCGTAGTTGTCCTGCTTGGCCTCGAACACAGCGGCATTTGCGGTCAGGCGGCCATCGAACCACTGCGTCTTGAGGCCCGCTTCCAGGTTCGAGCCCTGCACCGGTGCCAGCAGGTTCTCGTTGCGGTCCTTGTAGTTCTGCGGATTGAAGATCTCGGTGTAGCTGGCATAGGCCGACACGTTCGGGGTGATCTCGTAGACCAGGCCCACGTACGGAGTGACTTCATCGCTCACCTTGTACGCACCGCTGGTGCCGGTATAGGCGCCGGCGGCGTTGTAGGAGCGGGTGAGGGTTTCCCACCGGCTCAGGCGTGCACCGGCGATCAGCGACAGCGGATCGGCCAGGTGCAGGCGCGTGGCCAGATAGACGCCACTCTGCGTGGTCTTGGCCACGCGGCGCGCGCCGGTGCGGCGGTAGGTCACCTCGGAGATATCGCCGTTCCAGCTGTAGACGTTGGGGATGTAGTAGCAGCGCTCGCGTGCACCCGTGGCGCTGACACACGTTGCCCAGTCGCTCGGGAAGTTCAGCGCCACGGTGTTCGTGGTCCCTTCCAGATCCGACCACTGGGCACCGACCGTGAGGTCGTGGTCGCGGCCGAACAGCGGGAAGCTGCCGGTCAGGTAAGCATCGACATTGCGGCGGGTGTCTTTCGAATCACCGGCGGCCGCACGCAGGAAGATGCCCGAGCCGGTCACCGGGTCCGGGTTGCCGGTGCCGTACAGGCGCACGTTCTGCACGTTGCCGCGGGTGTAGGCGGTGTTGATCTTCAGCAGCCAGTTGTCGCCGAAGCGCTGTTCCAGGTTGGCGAAGGCGGTGTTGCTCTCGCGCTTCCAGTAGCTCCACTTCGGCGACAGGTTGGTCGAGCGCGGCAGATGGGCGAAATTGCCCTGCCTGTCGAAGAACGGCACGGTGCCCCAGGTCGAACCGGTCGGGTTGTTGTCCTGGGTCTGGTAGCCGAGGGTGAGGGTGGTGCTGTCGGTGACATCGCCTTCCAGCACCGCCATGCCGGCCATCTTGTTCTCGTCGTAACGGTCGTAATACAGGCCACGATCGGTGTAGGCGGCGACCACGCGGCTGCGGAAACGGCCGTCATCGGTCAGCGGCGCGGTGACATCGGCTTCCATGCGGCGGTAGTCCCAGCTGCCGGCGCTGACCGCGAACGACGCGTCGAATTCCTTGCCGGGGCGCTTGCGCAGCAGGTTGACCGTGGCCGACGGCACGCCGGCGCCGCTGAGCAGGCCGTTGGCACCGCGGATCACTTCGATGCGGTCGTAGAAGGCGGTGTCGTATTCCTGGTTGGTGGAGCCGCTGTAGGTGGGAATGCCGTCGACCTGGAAGTCGGTGATGGCGAAGCCACGCGCGTAGTACAGCGGGCGCTGCGTGTCATAGAAGGACACGCTGACGCCGGTCACGTTGCGCATCACATCGTTGATGCTGAACAGTGATTCGTCCTGCAGGCGCTGCAGGCTGATCGCGGTGGCCGACTGCGGGGTTTCCTGCAGGGTGATCGGCAGGCGCGTGGTACTGGCCGGCGGAGCGGACCGCTCGGCCCGGACGCTGACCCGGTCCAGGGTCTTGGCATCGGCGGCGGCATCGGTGGCGGCGAACGCGGCGGGCGTGACCAGCAGGGTCAGCGACGAAAGCAGGGCAGCCGACAGCAGCGCGCGGCGGGGCAGGCGGTTACGGACAGGCAGGGGCATGGTGGGCTCGAGGCTTGGAAACGGGGAAGGGCGGCAACAGTCGTCCAGCACCCGGGGCGGCGGCTTCGGGCACGGTCATGTCCTTCTGGAGAGGCGCGATCACTGCGCAGGACGCAAATGTAAATAATTCTTAACAAGATTACAATTCGTGTCATTGCGTAGAGGCTTTCCGGCATCCAGCAGGCTTCCTGTTGAGCCGAGCCCATGCTCGGCTGTTGGCAGCCGCGAAGAGCAGCCGAGCGCAGGCTCGGCTCTACATCCGGTGGCCGCCCAGACGAGAACGGCCACCCGAAGGTGGCCGTCCGTCTGCATCGAAGGAACGCGCGGGCTTACAGAGCCTGCAGTTCCTCATTGGCATTGCGCTTTTCCTTCGCCGGAGCCGGAGCCGCAGCGGCCGGAGCCGGCACCGCCGCGTTCGCATCCACCGGCACCTCCAGGTACGGCAGGTGCAGGGTCTGGCTGGTCAGCGTACGGATCTCGTTCACCAGCGCCGGGCTGTCGTTGAGCTTGCGCCCATACGACGGCACGATCTCGCGCAGGCGGGTTTCCCAACCGGCCTTCATCTGGTCCGGGAAGGCCTTGGCCATCAGGTCCAGCATGATCGGCGGCGAGGTTGACGCGCCCGGCGACGCGCCGAGCAGTGCGGCGATGGTGTGGTCCTTGTCGGTCACGATCTCGGTACCGAACTGCAGCACCGGGCCCTTCAGCGGATCGCGCTTGATGATCTGCACGCGCTGGCCGGCGGTGACCAGCTTCCAGTCACCCGGCTCGGCATTGGGGAAGTACTTGACCAGTTCGGCCTGGCGGTCGGCATCGTTCAGGCGCGCCTGGCCCATCAGGTACTGCACCAGGTCCAGGTTGTCCTTGCCCACTTCCAGCATCGGGCCAACGTTGTTGTGGGTCACCGAGGAATACAGGTCCCACCACGAGCCGTGCTTGAGGAACTTGGTGCTGTACAGCGCAAACGGCCCGAACAGGACCACCGGTTTGCCGTCCAGCTTGCGCGCATCCAGGTGCGGCACCGACATCGGCGGCGAACCGGTCTCGGCCATGCCGTAGGCTTTCACGCCATGGCGCGAGGTCACGTCCTGGCCCTGGAAGGCGAGGAACTGGCCACCGACCGGGAAGCCGGCATAGTCCTTCGACTCCGGAATGCCGGACATCTGCAGCAGCTTCAGCGCGGCGCCGCCGGCACCGATGAAGACGAAGCGGGTGTGGGTGGTGGTTTCGGTGCCGGCCTTGAGATCCTTCACCGTCACGTTCCAGCTCTTGTCGGCGTTCTGCCGCAGCGCGGTCACTTCATGGTTCAGGTGCAGGCTGAAGTTCGGGCTGCGCTGCAGGCCGGCGGTCAGCTGGCGGGTGATCACACCGAAGTTGACGTCGGTACCGAGCGGCATCCAGGTCGCGGCCACCTTCTGCTTCGGGTCGCGGCCTTCCATCAGCAGCGGCGCCCACTGCTTGATCTGTGCCGGATCTTCCGAGTACTGCATGCCGTAGAACAGCGGGTTCTTCACCAGCGCCTGCTGGCGCTTGTGCAGGTAGGCGATGTTGTCATCGCCCCAGACGAAGCTCATGTGCGGCGTCGGGTTGATGAAGTCGCTGGGCTGGCTCAGCCGGCCTTCCTTCACCTGGTGCGACCAGAACTGGCGCGAGACCTCGAACGATTCGGCGATGCCGACCGCGCGCTTGGTCTCGATGCTGCCATCGGGCAGTTCCGGGGTGTAGTTCAGTTCGGCGAACGCCGAATGGCCGGTGCCGGCGTTGTTCCAGCCGTCGGAGCTTTCACCGGCGACGCCGTCGAGGCGTTCGTAGACCTGGATGTTCCAGTCCGGCTGCAGTTCCTGCAGGTAGGTGGCCAGGGTAATGCTCATGATGCCGGCGCCGACCAGCACCACATCGACGGGCTTGTCGTTGCTGGCGGCGGGCACCGAGCGCTGGGTCAGCGGCCAGTACAGGAACAGCGCGGCGGCCAGCAACAGCAGCACGAGCAGGGCGAGAAGAGCCTTGCCAAATTTCTTCATGGGGGCGGGATCGTTGGCGGAGGGGAAGGGGTCAGGATGCGCGTGGGGCAGGGAAAGGGCGTGAAGAAACAACGCCTTGCCGCATCCAGGTGCGATTCTAACCGGATCCGGTCCGTTTTTGATGCAACGCAGCATCCGGTCGGCGGTCCTCTACCATAGCGCCAGGCCATGCCCGGCGACGCGGCCGTCCCTGCGGATGCCGATGCCGCCCGGCCGCGGGGCGTCGAAGGCGTTTCCCGGGAGTGCAGGCAGCCGGGTCAGTCACTGCCGACGGTGAAGTATTCCACGGCGAAATAGCCGATCTGGTACGCCAGCGTTGCCAGCACCAGGCGCAGCTGTGTGCGTTGGCTGCGCAGTCGCCAGCCGAGCACCGCCACCGCCAGCATCAACACGGCATGCAACGGGTACGCGGCTCCCAGCAGCTTCCAGCGGCTGCTGCCCTTGATGGCGGTATCGACCAGGTCGAGCAGGGTCAGTGCAGCAATCACGCTGAAGATCCAGCGCCGGCGCTGCATGAGATAGTTCCCGTAGCTGCCGTATTCGCGCAGGTCGTCGGGAAACAGCAGCGCGCACAGCAGGAACCAGGTCGCGCAGTACACGATCACGAACAGGTAGGTTTCAAACGTCCAGCGGTGCACCTCGATGAGGCGGAACTCCCACCACCAGAAGGTCACCAGCGATATCAGCGTCCACGCCACCCAGCCCAGGTGCAGGGCCGAGCAGCCGCGGCGCTGCGGATGCTCGATGATCTGCGCCAGGCCCTTGAGCACGGTGGTAATCGACAGGCCGAGGATGATGCCCATCACCACCCGGATGTGCAGGAACAGCGGATCGGTCTGCATCGCGGCGCTCCGTGTCGGGTGCTGCGATGCTGGCACAACCGGGCGCCCCGGAACGGACCCCGGTCACGCGCCGAAAAAGGGGACGCCGGGGATCAAGTCGTATCAGGCCATACGGCCTGCACGGCGGAAGCGACTTGATCCCTCCACGCCCTTGTCGCTGTGCAGCTCAGCGCTTGCGCCGGATCAGCGCCGAGGACGCATCCAGCACCGCGCGGGTCAGAAGAGCCATGGTCTGCACGTCGCCTTTCCAGTGTTGCCAGTACAGCGGCACGTCTTCCCACGCGCGCTGGCGCACGTAGACCAGGCGGCCTGCGTCCAGGTGGCGCTTGACCAGCGGCAGCGGGTTCATGGTCCAGCCCAGTCCGCCGAGGTTGGCCTGCACGAAGGCCCGGGTGGAGGGAATCCACCAGGTCGGTGCGGTGCTGGGCAGGTCGTCGCCGGCCATGCGCCGGGCGAAGCGCGACTGCATTTCGTCCTTGCGGTTGAACACCAGCACCGGGGCCTGCGCCAGAGCCTGCGCGGTCACGCCCTTGGCGAAGTGGCGTTCGCGGAATTCGGGGGTGCAGGTCGCTGCATAGCGGATGCTGCCCAGCGCATGGATCTGGCAGCCCTGCACCGGCTCGTCCAGGGTGGTCACCGCGCCCAGCACCGTGCCCTGGCGCAGCAGCTCCACCGTGTGGTCCTGGTCTTCCACACGCAGGTCCAAGGTGGTGCCGGTGCTCTGCGCGAACTGGTGGGCCGCCTGCGGAAACCAGGTTTCCAGGCTGTCGTGGTTCACCGCCACCGGGATGCTGGCCTGGGGCAGATCCTCATCGGCCAGGCCCATCCGGTGCAGCGCATCGTGTTCGAGCAGGGCGGTCTGCTCGGCCAGCTGCACCAGCAGCTGCCCCTCGGCGGTGGCGGTGGCCGGCGTGCCGCGCTTGACCAGCAGGCGGCCGATCCGGTCCTCCAGTGCCTTGACCCGCTGCGAGATGGCCGAGGGCGTGACATTCAGCGACTGCGCGGCGCGGTCGAAGCTGCCTTCGCGGATCACCGCGGCCAGGGCGCGCAGCTGGGCATGATCGATACGCATCGAATTAAGCTCCGCTAATGTTGATTTAGGAAGTTTAGCTCGTCTTTTTCATGTTGCGGCGCGACAATAGCGCCCGTTCCGGTGCTGTCCGCCTTCGCGAGGCACCGTCCCCCCAAGCAATACAAGGCAGTGAATCCCATGTTCTCGGTCATCTCCGCCAGCACCGGCCTCGGTGCCTGGTTCTCTGGTGCAGCCACCGGCATCGGCCTGTTCGCCGTGGTCGGCGCCCAGAGCGCCTTCATTCTGCGCCAGGGCATCCTGCGCAAGCACATCGTGCCGGTGGTCGCCACCTGCGCGGCCATCGATGCCATCTTCATCTTCGCCAGCGTGGCCGGCCTGCGCACGCTCACCTCGGCGCTGCCGTGGCTGACCAGCGCCGTGCTGTGGACCGGCGTCGCCTTCCTGGCCTGGTATGCGATGAAGTCGGCACGCCGTGCAATCGCGGGGGGCGGTGGCATGGGCGAGGCTGACAGCGACGACGGCAGCCGCCGCGCGGTGCTGATGGCCGCGGTCGGCTTCTCGCTGATCAATCCGCACTTCTGGCTGGACATGATGGTGATCGGCTCGATCGCCGAGAACTTCGGTAACGCCCGCATGGCCTTCGCCGCCGGCGTGGTCACCGCCAGCTGCCTGTGGCTGACCGCGCAGGGCCTCGGCGCACGCCTGCTGGCGCCGCTGTTCACCAAGCCCAGCACCTGGCGCGTGCTCGACGGCACCATCGCCGTGATCCTCAGCATCCTGGCCCTCATGTTGGCGGTGCGCGGGGTCCACTGACCCGGCGCACGCCCCCCGAACCCACGTCCTGACTCTCTCTCCAAGGTAGTGGCAACGACGGCACCGGCAACGGTGCCGTCGTCTTTTCCGGCTCTGGCGGGAAAGGCATGGCCCTGCCTAGAATCGGCCACCAGGACAAGGTGTCCACAGGAGCAGGGGAAGGATGCACAAGACGATTCTGGCGGCCGCACTGGCCGTCATCGGGGGCGTTGCCGCAGGCAGCGTGGGGGCGGTGGACCTGACGCAGTACCTGCGCCGGGAGACCTTCACCGACATCAAGATTTCGCCGGGGGGCGAGTACGTAGCGGCAACGGTGCCGAGGGAAGACAGCACCGCGATCGCGATCCTGCGGTTGAAGGACAAGCAGCTGGTCGGCAGTTTCTGGCCACCCAGCCGCAACCACGCGCAGGAATTCGACTGGGTCAGCAACGAACGCCTGTTGATCGGCCTGGCCCAGAAGTGGGGCTCGCTCGACCAACCCAATCCCACCGGCGAACTCTATGCCGTCGACGCCAACGGCAACCGTGGCGAGCTGCTGGTCGGCTATCGCGTCGAAAGCAAGGGCCCGGGGACCCGCATCCAGCCGAAGAAAGTCGAAGCAGTGGCCGCCTTCCTGGCCGACGACCTGCCGGGCGACGAGCGCAACGTGCTGGTGACCGTATGGCCGCTGGCCGAGGACCCGTTCACCCGCGTCGATCGCATGGATGTGACCACCGGCCGCCGTGCGCGGGTGGCATCTTCGCCGGTACGGCGCGGCGAATTCACCACCGATGGCGCCGGCGAGGTCCGCTTCGTGCACGGCTCGGGCAGCGACAACATCAACAAGCTGTATTTCCGCGAACGCAGCGGCGACACCTGGAAGCTGATCAACGACGAGGCGGTCAGCAAGCGCATCGAAACCGCCCTCGGCTTCTCGGCCGATGACAGCCTGGCCTACCTCAACGTCGAGCAGGCCCAGGGCCCGGATGCGATCGTCAGCTGGAACCCGCAGACCGGCGAGCGTGCCACGCTGCTGCGCGACGAGGTGGTCAATCCGTATCGCATCATCCATCGGCCCGGCACCCACGTGCCGGTGGGCGCGCTGTATCTGGGCGATACGCCGCGTACCCGGTTCTTCGACGAGAAGTCGCCGGAGGCGCGCCTGTACCGCAGCCTGGAAGCCGCCTTCGGAGGGCCCGTCTACATCACCTCCAGCACCCGCGATGGCCGTGTCGTGCTGGTGGAAACCTGGTCGGGCTCGAACCCGGGCGATTTCTACGTGTACGACACGGTGGCGCGCAAGGCTGATCACCTGATCAGCCGCAGCGACTGGATCGACGTTGACCGTAGTGCCAGCGTGAAGCCGATTGCACTGAAGGCCCGCGATGGCCTGCCGCTGCATGGCTTCCTGACCCTGCCGGCCGGCAGCGACGGGCGCAACCTGCCGATGGTGGTGATGCCGCATGGCGGCCCGTTCGACATCTTCGATTCCGGCCAGTACGACCGCGAAACGCAGATGCTGGCCGCGGCCGGTTATGCCGTGCTGCAGGTCAACTTCCGTGGTTCGGGCAACTACGGCCGGGCCCACACCCAGGCCGGTGCGCAGCAGTGGGGCGCGGCAATGCAGGACGATGTCACTGATGCCACCCGCTGGGCAATCAGCGAAGGCATCGCCGACGGCCGTCGCATCTGTATCTACGGCGCCAGCTACGGGGCCTACTCGGCGATGATGGGTGCCGCCCGCGAACCCGGGTTGTATCAGTGCGCGGCGGGCTATGTCGGGGTTTACGACCTGCCGATGATGTACACCCGCGGCGACATCCAGGACCGGGGTTCAGGCGTGACCTATCTGCGCGAATGGCTGGGGGATCCGGCCAAGCTGGGTGCGGTGTCGCCGGTGAACCTGGCCGAACGGATCAAGGTGCCGGTGTTCCTGGCCGCCGGTGGCGAGGACAAGCGCGCGCCGATCCAGCACACCGAACGCATGGAAGCGGCGCTCAAGCGCGCCGGCACGCCGGTGGAAAGCCTGTACTACAAGACCGAAGGCCACGGCTTCTACACCGAGGCCCATCGCAGCGAGTACTACGACAAGTTGCTGGCCTTCCTGGCGCGCAGCCTGGGTGGCAAGACCGCGACGGCCGCGCCTGCGACCGGCAAGGACAAGGCGCCCTGAGCTGACAGGGCGGCGGATGAACGTTCCGCCGCCCTGGTTTTCCGCAAGCGCGGGGTTTACTTCACCCCGTGCATCATCTTCTTCAGCAGCGGTGCGGCGATGAAGGCCGCCAGTGCGCAACCCAGGCCGATCCACATCAGCAGCCAGAACAGGTGCGCGTAGGCGCCGGCTGCGGCCACCATGTCCAGCGATTCGCCTTCCGGCACCTCGATCGCGGCCAGTTTGCCGAACAGCGCGGCCAGCGTCTCCGAGAATGCGGTGGCCAGGAACCAGGTGCCCATCATCAGGCTCATCACCCGCGGCACGGCCAGCTGGGTCACTGCCGACAGGCCGACCGGCGACAGGCACATCTCGCCGCTGGCGAGCAGGAAGTAGGCCAGCACCAGCCACCACACGCTGGCCATCTCGCCGGTGGCGCCCACCTGCTGCGCCGCCAGTGCCAGCGGCAAGAACGACAGTGCGCCGATCACCAGGCCCCAGGCCGACTTCACCGGCTTGCCCGGCTCCCAGCCGCGGCGGTCCATCCACGTCCACAGCGCGGCGAAGACGGGCGCCAGCAGCACCAGGAACAGGCCGCCGAGATAGGTGAGCGAGCCGGCGGTCTGCGGGATCACCAGGCAGTCGCGCACCAGCAGCACCAGCATCAGCACGACGATGGCGGCGAAGAACGTGCGCGGTGCAGACGAGCCCGGGCGGCGCTCGGACAGCCGCGCGCTGATCACGAAGCCCAGCGGTGCCAGCAGCAGCGAGAGGATCGACCACGGCAGCGGCGTGCCGCCGGTGATCACCAGCGAGGGCACGATGTCCTTGGTCAACAGGCGGTCGGTGAAGGTCACCCACGAGCCGTAGGACTGCTCGTACATGGTGAAGAACACCAGCGCCAGGAAGATCAGTACCATCAGCGCGATCATCTGCTGGCGCTGCACCGGCGTGCACTTGCTGCCGGTGAACCAGGCGAACCAGACCAGCACGCCGCCCAGCACCACCAGCATCAGCATCAGCGCCAGGCTGATTTCACCGCCCAGCGCGAACGCGCCGTTGCCGGCAGCCCACATCAGCCACGCCACCGGCAGCACACCCAGCACCGCGCACAGATAGATGAGCCATTCGCGCGGCAGTCCCAGCACCTTCTGCTTCAGCGCGGCCGGTTGCGGCGGTTCGGCATGGCCCTGCAGGTACTTCTGGCCCCACAGGAACATCGCCAGGCCGGCCAGCATGCCGATGCCGGCAGCACCGAAACCATACTTCCAGCCATAGGCCTCACCGAGGAAGCCACACACCAGCGAAGAGAACAGCGCGCCGAGGTTGATGCCGGCGTAGAACAGCGAGAAGCCCGAGTCGCGACGCGGATCGTCCTTGGCGTACAGCTTGCCGACGATGGTCGAAATGTTCGGCTTGAGGAAACCGACGCCCATGATGATCAGCGCCAGCGACAGGTAGGTCACCGCCAGTGCCGAGGTGTCGCGCACCACTTCGCCGTTTACCCGGTAAGCGGCGCGGCCCTCGAAGGCCATGCCGAGGTGGCCGAGCACCAGCAGGATGCCGCCGAACAGCACCGCCCGCCGCATGCCCAGCCAGCGGTCGGCCAGCATGCCGCCGAACACCGGGATGCAGTACACCAGGCCACCGTAGGCACCGAGCAGGTCCAGGCCGGCCTTGTCGCCGAACAGGTGGTACTTGGTCAGGTACAGCAGCAGCAGCGCCTTCATGCCGTAGAAGGAGAAGCGCTCCCACATTTCGGTGAAGAAGCAGACGTAGACGCCCTTGGGGTGGCCCAGGAAGTCGTCGGAAGCGATAGCGGTGGAATTCATCGCGGAATTATAGGCCTGTGACCTGATCCGCTTTCAGTAGATCCACGCCATGCGTGGATTGCCGGACTGGCCTGGGCGATCACAGGTATCGCAACCAAGGCAGATCGCGCCTTCGCGCTTTGAACCGCGCGAAGGCCCGCGTCGGCGGGTACAGCACCACCGCCAGCGCACAGGCCACCAGCAGCAGGCCGCTGACCGAATCCAGGGCATACAGCTCGCCATGGGTCGGCCCCCAGGCCGCCAACGCGGCCAGGTACAGCCCCTTCAGTACGTACAGGTGCAGCAGGTAGAAGAACATCGGCGCAGCGCCGATATCGGCCAGCGGCTGTAGTGCCCGCGCCAGCGGCGGCCATTCGTACAGCCGCAGCAGCAACATTCCCACCCCCAGGGTCAGCAGCAGGAACTGCAAGGACGGCGGGTATTTGGTGACATTGAAGATGCTCAACCACGTGCGCAGCGTAGTGGTCTGGTACGACCAGGGAGCATCCCCATACTGGTTGGCGAACCGCAGCAATGCGAACAGGGCCAGCGCGCCGAAGCCTGTCCACAGCAGCCAGCGCTGGCGCTGCTCCGGCGCGCGCTCGCGGGCGAACCAGGGCCCCATCAGATAACCCAGTGCGATCACCCCGATCCACGGCAGCACCGGATAGGAGGTACGCAGGCGCAGCGCGCCAGCCTCGATCCAGCCGCGCTGATGCAGCACTTTCCACAGCACCGCCAGCAGGCCATCGCCTTGCACCCGCATGCCGTCGAACAGGTTGTGCGCGGCCACCACCGCGATTGCCAGCATCAGCAGCGCCGGGCGTGGCAGCCACAGCAGGCCGGCCAGCGCGATCATGCTCAGCCCGATGGCCCAGATCACCTGCAGGTACAGCGTGTCCGGCGGCAGCTGGAAGGTCCAGGCGAAGTTCACCAGGGTCAGCTCCAGTACCACCAGGAACAGGCCGCGCTTGAGCAGGAACGCGGCCGTGGCCCGGCGCGGATCCGCCTGGCGCTGGCCGTACAGCCAGGCCGACAGGCCGGTCAAGAGGACGAACACGGGTGCGCACAGGTGGGCCAGCAGGCGGCAGGCGAACAGCGCAGGAGAGACTGTCGCTGCATCCATCGGGTCGCTCACCTGGTGCTGCAGGAAGAAGGTCTCGCGCACGTGGTCCAGCAGCATCAGCAGCATCACGGTGCCGCGCAGCTGGTCGATGGAGGCCAGGCGAGGGGAGGGGGAAGGGGGCATGCGATGCAGTAAGAACAAGGTAGAATTAAGATATAACATATCATTTGCGGCGCGCCCATCCGGACTTTGCCGGGTCGGTCGATTGCCGGGCCACGTGTTGGCCCGTTGCGCTGCAGCGCACGCCCCCATCCTTTGGCACGCTGGACTTGATCTGCCCTGAACGCTAGCGTGACAGGGATTTTTTGCCAGCAGGGGCTTCCATGAACCACGACGCTGCGCCCAAGCAGCTCACCTTCCGCGCAGTGGCCCTGGCCATCGTGCTGGCGGTGGTGCTGTCGGCCGCCAACGCCTACCTCGGCCTGTTCGCAGGCCTGACCATCGCCACCGCCATTCCCGCCGCGGTGATTTCCATGGGCGTGCTGCGCCTGCTGGGCGGTGGCTCCATCCTTGAAAACAACATCGTGCAGACCGGTGCCTCGGCCGGTTCATCGATCGCCGCCGGTGTGATCTTCACCATCCCCGCGCTGGTGATCATGGGCTACTGGCCGGACTTCAAGTACTGGTGGGTGCTGGGCATCGCCGGCCTCGGCGGCCTGCTGGGCGTGCTGTTCTCGGTGCCGCTGCGCCGTTCGATGATCGTCGAAGACCCGCTGCCGTTCCCGGAAGGCAAGGCGGCGGCGGAAGTGCTCAAGGCCGGTGAGAACCCGGGTCCGGGCCTGAAGATCCTGGGCCTGTCGGCGGTGATCGGCGCCTTCGTCAAGCTGGCCGCGGAAAGCGGCATGCGCCTGATCCCGGACGCCTGGGCCACCTCGGCCTATGTCGGCAGCTCCAAGGTCACCGCCTTCATCGGCACCAACCTGTCGCCTGCACTGCTGGGCGTGGGCTACATCGTCGGCCTCAACGTCGGCATCGTGGTGGTGTCCGGCTCGATCCTGACCTGGCACATCGCCATTCCGATCTACCAGGCGTTCTTCATGAACACCGATCCGGCATTGGCCGCGTCGGTTGCCGCGGCTTCCTCCACCGAGGCCGCGTTCGCCATCTGGGGCGCGAAGATGCGCTACCTGGGCGTTGGTGCGATGCTGATCGGTGGCATCTGGACCCTGATCTCGCTGCGCAAGTCGCTGCTCAACGGCGTCAAGAGCGGCTTCGCCGCGGCCCGCAAGAGTGGCGGCCCGGTGCTGGCGCACACTGAGCGCGACCTGCCGATGAAGTGGATGCTGGTCGCCCTGGTGGCGTTCGTGCTGCCGCTGCTGGCCCTGTATCAGGCCATCGTCGGCCAGTGGCACGTGTCGATCCCGATGACCCTCATCATGATCGTCGCCGGCTTCCTGTTTGTTTCGGTCTCGGCCTACCTGGCCGGCCTGATCGGTTCGTCCAACAACCCGGTCTCGGGCATCACCATCTCGACCATCCTGTTCGCCTCGGCCGTGCTGGTCGTGCTGCTGGGCGCTGACGGCCTCAAGCCGGTCGGTGCCGGCGGTGCACCGCTGGGTGCGGTGGCTGCGATCATGATCGGTGCGGTGGTGTGCTGCGCCGCTGCGGTCGGTGGTGACAACCTGCAGGACCTCAAGGCCGGTTACATCGTCGGTGCCACCCCGTGGAAGCAGCAGCTGATGCTGGGCATCGGTGCGTTCTCGTGCGCGCTGATCATGGCCCCGGTACTGAACCTGCTGGCCACTGCCTACGGCATCGGCGTGAAGTCCGAGCTGCACCCGAACGCGCTGGCTGCGCCGCAGGCCAACCTGATGGCCTCGGTGGCCAAGGGCCTGTTCGGTGGTGAACTGCCGTGGACCTTCATCGGCATCGGTGCTGTGGTCGGTGCTGCCATCATCGCCTTCGACAGCTGGCTGAAGTCACGCAACGCGCGCTTCCGCGTGCCGGTGCTGGCCGCCGCCATCGGCATCTACCTGCCGCTGGAACTGATGGTGCCGATCTTCCTCGGCGGCCTGATCGCCCATCTGGTCGAGCGCTTCCACAAGGTGCGCGCCGATGACGAAGAAGGCCGCGACCGCGTGCACAAGCCGGGCGTGCTGTTTGCCGCCGGCCTGATCACCGGTGAGGCACTGATGGGCATCGCCATCGCGATTCCGATCGTGATCAGCAGCCGTGCCGACGTGCTGGCGGTGCCGTTCCACCTGCCGGGCGCACAGTGGATCGGCCTGGCCGTGCTGTTCCTGGTCGGCTGGCTGATCTACCGCACCGGCAAGTACGCCAAGGCGTAAGGGGCGGGCTCTGACCCTGGGTGCAACGGGTAGTGGGGGGGGGGGGGGGGGGCCCCCCCCCCCCCCCCCCCCGCCCGGGGGGGGGGGGCCCCCCCGCGCCCCCCCCCCAAAACCCCCCCCCCCCGGGCGGTGCGTTTTTTGGGCTTAGGCCCCCGACCCCCCCACCCCATCGCGGGGGGGCCCCCCGCCCCGGGGGGTCCAAAAGTTTTTTTTTTTTTTTGGGGGCCCCCCCCCAATAAAAAACAAAAAACCAAGTCCCACACGGCAGCGCGGGGCCCCCGCCG
>NZ_JBAWUK010000039.1:0-46758 GCF_037079935.1 Stenotrophomonas maltophilia group sp. Smal12
CTACGAACACCCGGAGGTGTGCGGGCGCCGGCCCGCCCCGCGCCCCCCAACCCCAAGGCTGAGCGGACCGCCGGGGCAGGGGGGGCGCCGGGGGGGGGGGGGGGTGGGGGGCCGCCCCCCAAACCACCCCCCGCCCCCCGCGCCCCCCCCCCCCCGCCCCCCCCCCCCCCCCCCCCCCCCCCCACCCCGCCTTCGACAGTTTGCTGCGATCTGTTGGGGCCGGCGCTCTGCCCTTGGTAGGTGTCGACCTTGGTCGACACGATGGATCCACGTCATGCGTGGCTGATGGGGAACGACGAAAATGAAATTCCGTTCATCTTTCCCACTTTGCCGATTCCGGTTGTTGGTGAGGATTTGGCATCATTGGGCATTGATCCGTATACAGGGCATGAGGCCATGAAACGTTCCCGCACCACCGCGCTGCTGCTGATGAGCGCTGCGCCGCTGCTGTTCACCGCCTGCCAGAAGGAGCCGGAGGTGAAGGTGCAGGAAGGCCTGTACACCTCGGTCGAGGCCTGCACCGAGGCCACCGGTGATCCGTCGTCGTGCCGCAATGCCTTTGCCGAAGCGCAGAAGCAGGCCGCCGATGCGGCGCCGAAGTACGCCAGCAAGGAAGCCTGCGAGAAGGATTACAAGCCGGAGCAGTGCGTGCAGCAGCACACCTCGGCCGGCACCTCGTTCATCGGCCCGATGATGATGGGCTTCTTCATGTCGCAGATGCTGAGCAACCGCGGCGGCCTCGCCCCGCAGGCGCCGGCGTCGGCACCGGCATACCAGGACAAGAACGCTGGCTGGGCGCGCCCGGCACCGGGCGGCACCGGTGGCCTGAACACCGCCAGCGGCATCGGTGCCGGCAAGGCCGGCCTGGCGCCGGTCACCAGCGAGCCGAACCGTGCGGTCACTGCCAGCCGTGGTGGCTTCGGCAACACCAGCGCACGCCGCAGCACCAGCGGCAGCTACGGCGGCTGATCGACCCATGCAGCGCATCCGGATTGCCGAGCGTGCCCAGTGGCGGGCACGCGCGGAGGAAGCGGGTTTCCGTTTCCATACCATCGATGGCCAGCCCTACTGGGATGAAAGCGCGTACTACGCGTTCACCCTGCGCCAGATCGAACAGGACATCGAAGACCCCAGTGCCGAGCTGCACCAGATGGCGCTGGATCTGGTCGGTGATGTCATCGGCAGCGAGCGGTTGATGGACCAGCTGGCGATTCCGTCGCATTACCGCGACTGGATCGCCGACAGCTGGCGCCAGCGCCAGCCGCACCTTTACGGCCGCCTGGACCTGGCCTACGACGGCACCGGTCCGGCCAAGCTGTACGAGCTGAACTACGACACGCCGACCTCGCTGTTCGAGGCCAGCTTCTTCCAGTGGCAGTGGCTGGAAGACCAGCGCAACGCCGGCCGCCTGCCGCAGCATGCCGACCAGTTCAATGCGATCCATGAGGCACTGGTCGAGCGCTTCGGCGAACTGGCCACGCAGCTGCCGCCGCCGCTGTACTTCAGCGCGGTGGGAAGCTCGGAAGAAGACCGTGGCACGGTCGAGTACCTGCGCGACTGCGCGTCGCAGGCCGGCCTGCATGGCCAGGCCATCGCGATCGAGGACATCGGCCTGTCCGAGGACGGCCGCTTCACCGCGCTGGATGATTCGGTGATCGGCACGCTGTTCAAGCTGTACCCGCTGGAAGACCTGATGGCCGAAGAGTTCGGCCGCGCGCTGCCCGGTTCGGGCGTGCAGTTGCTGGAACCGGCGTGGAAGGCAGTGCTGAGCAACAAGGGCATCCTGCCGTTGCTGTGGCAGCGCAACGTGGGCCATCCGAACCTGCTGGAGGCGCACTTCGATGACGGCAGCACGCTGGCCCCGGGCTGGGTGCGCAAGCCGCTGTTCTCGCGCGAAGGTGCCAACATCGAGATGCACCTGGCCGATGGCAGCACCCAGCGCAGCGACGGTCCCTATGACGGCCCGGCGATCATCCAGCGCGCCCATCCGCTGACCCGCTTCGAAGGTGGCTACCCGCTGATCGGCAGCTGGGTGGTGGGTGACCACGCCTGCGGCATCGGCATCCGCGAGGACGACAGCGCGATCACCCGCGACAGTGCGCGCTTCGTGCCGCACGCGATCGTCGACGAGGCGCCGACGCGGATCTACGTCTGATGACGGTGCGGCGTTGGCCTGGCCGGCATGGACGTGCCACGCCCGCGCCGGGCCGGCATTTCGATGACGGGCGCAGCCTGCAGGCCGTCGCGGACCGCGTCGCGGTGCGTTGCCACCGCTGCGATGCCCCCGGTTGGGTGATCGCCCGCTGGGAACCCTATCGATGGACCGCGCGTTTCCGCTGCACCGCTTGCAGCGCTGCATTGGACAGCGGCGACTGGGTGGGTGCAGTCCGCATTCTGGGCCGCCAGCCCTGTGGATTCTGCGGGCATCAGTGGCTGCATGTGTGTCGGCCGATTCCCGCCGGCATCCCCGCGCCTGCATCCTTCCCCGCCCGATGCGCACAGTGCGATCGCAGCACCGAGGTCACGGTGTTGACGCGTCCCCTGCGTGACGCCGAGCCTGCCGATCCGCATTTCGGTCTGCCGCTGCGCCTGGTCGAATCGACCCGCGCGGGCCTGCTGTGGGCCTACAACGCCGAACATCTGCAGGCACTGCACGAATACGCGGGCGCGACGCTGCGCGAGGGCCGCGGCCATCATCGATCCATGTTCTCGCGCCTGCCGCAGTGGATGAAGCTGGCCCGCAACCGGGTGCTGCTGCAGCGTGCGGTGGAGCGGTTGCAGCGGCGCTTGCTGCAGGGGTAGGTAGTGCCGGCCGCTGGCCGGCAGCCGAGCATGGGCTCGGCGCTACAGACAACCCGATTCTTGTAGAGCCGAGCCCGCGCTCGGCTCAGAGCCGCCCTTCGCGCTTCACCGCCAGGTAGCGCTCCACCAGCGCGCCGGGCAGGGCGTCGGCGGTGACGTCCAGCACCATCACCTTCTCGCTGCGCAGCGCTTCGTGCGCCTTCGCGCGCTGCTGCAGGTACAGCGCGGCGGCACCGGCCTGGGTGGCGTCTTCCAGTGTCTGCACTTCGCCCTCCAGCACGCCGTCCAGCTCGCGCTCGCGCAGGCTGGCCACGCACACCAGGTGGCGCCGCTGCAGCAGGCGCACCGCCGCCAGCAGGTCTTCGATGTCCTCGTCGCGCACGTTGCTGACCAGCATCACCAGTGCTCGCCGGCGCTGGCGCAGCGACACCTCGGTGGCAGCGGCCAGGTAATCGGTGGCCACCGCGCGTGGCTGCAGGTCGTAGCTTGCGCGCAGCAGGTGCTCGACCGTGCCCATGCCGCGCTGCGGCGCGACCCAGCGGCGTTCGCCACCGGCAGCGAACAGGCCGGCGGCATCGCCCTGGCGCAGCGCCAGGTAGGCCACAACCAGCGAGGCATTCAAGGCATGGTCGAAGTGCGAGAGCCCGCCTTCGCTGGCCAGCATGCGCCGGCCACTGTCGAGCATCAGCAGCAACTGCTGGTTCTTCTCGTCCTGGTACTCGCGCGAGATCAGCTTGCGCGCACGCGCGGTGGCCTTCCAGTCCAGCTGGCGCAGGCTGTCGCCGACGCGATACTCGCGCATCTGGTGGAAGTCGGTGCCTTCACCACGGCGGCGCTTCACGTGTGCACCGACCAGCCGCGAGGCCTGGTCGGCACTGAACAACGCAAAGCGCGTGAGCGGGACGAAGTTCGGATAGACCCGCACGTCCAGTACGGGCGGCAGCGTGCGTTGCTGCCACCACAGGCGCCACGGCGAGCGCATGCGCAGGTGCACGCCTTCGAAGCGGAAGTGCCCGCGCTGCAGCGGCTGCAGGTGATAGTGCAGCGTGGAGGCGCTACCGGCCCGCAGGCGCACGCGCTGTGGCAGCGATTCCAGCGGCCAGCCGCCGGGGACCAGGTCGAACACCTGCACCGTCATCGCTTGCTCGGCCTGCAGCCGCAGCGCCGCCTCGCGGCGCACGCCCAGCGCCAGCGCTTCGGGCAGTTCGCGCTGTACCTGAGGCGACGGACGCCGCGATTGCCGCCACAGGTCGAACAGCGCAGGCAACGCGATGGCCGCCGCGGCCAGCGCCCAGCTCCAGCGCGGCAGCAACCCGCCCAGCACCAGGCCGCCCAGGGCGGCCCAGGCCAGCAGCAGCGCCAGCAGCAGCGGGGCAGGCCTCATCGGCGCGGTGCTTCCACCTTGGCCAGCAGTGCGCCCAGCACGTCGTCGGCGTCCTGGCCTTCGATCTGCAGCTCCGGGGCCAGTGCAATGCGGTGGCGCAGTGCCGGGCGAGCAATGTCGCGCACGTCGTCCGGCGTGACGAAGTCGCGGCCGGCCAGCACCGCCTGCGCACGCGAGGCACGCACCAGCGCGATGCTGCCGCGTGGGCCGGCGCCGACCGCGATGCCCGGCCACTGCCGGGTCGCCGCGACGATGCGTACTGCGTAGTCGATCACTTCGTCATCGACGGTGATCGCCGCGGTGGCGCGCTGCAGTTCCAGCAGTTCGCCAGCCCCCAGTACACGCGGCACCTGGCTCAGGTCGAAGTCGCTGGCGGCACGGCCACTGGTGATCGCGGTCACCATGCGCTTCTCGTCCTCCAGTTGCGGGTAGTCGATCAGCACCTTCAGCAGGAAGCGGTCCAGCTGTGCCTCTGGCAGCGGGTAGGTGCCTTCCTGCTCCAGCGGGTTCTGCGTGGCCAGCGCCATGAACGGCGGCGCCAGGGTGAACGCCTTGCCTTCGATGGTCACCTGGCCTTCCTGCATCACTTCCAGCAGTGCCGACTGGGTCTTGGCCGGCGCACGGTTGATCTCGTCGGCCAACAGCAGGTTGGTGAACACCGGGCCACGGCGGATCCTGAAGCTCTCGCTCTTCGGGTCGTACACCGCATGGCCACTGACGTCGCTGGGCATCAGGTCGGGGGTGAACTGCACGCGGCCATAATCCAGCTCCAGCGCCTGCGCGAGTGCCCGCACCAGCAGGGTCTTGCCCAGCCCGGGCACGCCCTCGATCAGCACGTGGCCACCGGCCAGCAGCGCCACCAGGATCTGGTCCAGTACATCGGCCTGGCCAATGAAGGCGTGGCCGACGGCATCGCGGATGGCATCGACGCGTTCGATCAGGCGGGCGTTGGCGGCCGCCGGCAGCTCGGGGACTTCGGTCATAGCAGGGATCTCATCTGGAGCAGCAAGCGGATGCGCTCGCGCAGGGCGGAGGAATCGTGCGGCGGAGGGGGCGTGAGCGCGCTGGCAACGCGGTCTTGCGGCCACTTCAGCAGTTCGGCGATGGCCTGTTCGCGGGGGGCGCCCTCCAGTGCTGCAGCCACCGGTGCGCGCAGGCGCAGGCGATGCAGGAACAGGGCGAGCACGGCGTGGTACAGGCGCGCGCCGTGGCCGAAGCGCAGCAGCAGCTCGCCGCTGGCCCGCACGTGTTCCAGCAGCGAGCGGCGTTCCAGCACCGGCGACGGCAGGCGGCTGCCGAAGCGTTGCGAACGGCCCCACAGCCAGCCCAGCAGGGCCAGCAGCAGCGGCGCCCACACCGGCCAGCCCTGGTAGAACAGGCGCGCCCACAGCGACGGCGGGCGGCTGGCGTAGACCAGCCAGAAAGTACCCTTGCCGTAGTTCGGATCGAGCAGATAACGGGTCAGGTCGCGGTGCGAGAGATCGTGCAGGCCGTCGCTGGCCTTGCCCGCAGCCGACGCCAGGCGTGCTGCCGGCGAATCCACCTCGCCGCGCATGAACTCCATGTCGGCCAGCACGCTCACCTTGCCCTGCCCGTGGCGCAGTCGCGCGAACACCAGGTTGCGCTCGTTGCCCCAACGCCGTTCGGCTTGTGTACGGGCGGCAAAGCCCAGCGTGAAGCGGCGACCACCGCAGAACTCCACATGGCTGGGATCGTCGATGACGTGGAACGGCTGGCAGTCGCTCTGCTGGTACAGGCTGTCCACGCCGAGCTGGTCCAGCAGCGGTCCCTGCGTACTGCTGGCGTCGTCCTCTGCGGGTGGCGGCGTACGAACCAGCAGATGGCCACCACCATCGACCCAGGCCAGCAGGGCCCTGGCCGCCGGTGCCGGCAGTTCGCTGCTGTCCTGTAGCAGCACCACCGTATCGCGCGGACCCAGCGCCATCTGCTGCAGGTCCAGCCGCGGCCGCGAGTGCACGTCGATGCCATCGGCGCGCAGTGCCTGGCCAAGCACGTACAGCGGGTTGTAGCCAGCTTCGCCCTGCGGCGGCAGCTGCACGGTCTCGGTCACCCGCTCATGCGTGCGCAGAAAGAGGATCGTCAGCGGTACGCCGAGCAGCACCAGCCCGCCCAGCAACAGCGACCAGAACAGGCGCGGGCTCATGCCAGCCACCGGTATTGCTGGCGCAGCGTGTCGGCCAGTGCATCGAAATCGGCGCGGCTGGGCAGGCGGCCACCGTAGGCGGCGTACTGCCACATGCGCACGATGCGCGCGAACAGGTCACGGTCGGTGGCATCGGGCATGCGCCGCGACGCGCGCAGGCATTGCGCTTCGGTGGCACCGGGCGGAAGCGCGATGCCGCTGCGCTCGCCCACGGTGCGTACGCTGGCGCGGTACAGCAGGGCCAGCGCCTGACGTGGCCGGCCCTGGTCCCACAGCAGGCCGGCCTGGGTGGCCACGTCCGGCGGCAGCACGACCGGCAACTCCACCTGTTCCACCACTACCTGTGGTGCAGCCTCGGCCTTGCGCCGGCCACTGCCGCGCAGCCACGGCAGCCACAGACGGGCGGTCAACAACAGCACCAGCAGCAGGACGCCCAGCAGGCCCCACAGGCCCCACTCGGCCAGGCGCGCCAGCCAGGCAATGCCGGCCTTGCGGTTGCTGCGCTCGCCCTTGCTGCTGCCGTCGCTCTGCAGCGTCTTGTCTTCCTTCTTTTTTTCCTCGGCCTGTTCGATCGGCTTCCAGCGCGTGACCTGGCGGGTCGGGCGCTGCAGCGGATCCTCATAGGCGCGGTTCACCGCCTGGCGGAAACCGGCGGTGTCCACCGGCGCCGCACCGAAGATCATCGTCGGCGTATTGGCCGGATCGTTGGCCGCAGTGGCGGGTTCTTCCGCACGGTCCTCGTCCTCTTCGGCACCGTCGGCCTGCTCAGCGACTGTCTGCGCGTCCTGCGCATGCACTGGCGCGGAGGCCAGCGGCAGGGCAAGGCACAGCAGCAGCGCCAGCGTCGATGCTGCCGGCAGCAGCCGCTCGCGCAGGCGGCGCAGGGCGATCTCCACATCCCACGCTTCCATCTGCGTACGCCGGTTCAAGTACAGGCCGAAGCCGGCGCCGACATAGAACGGTCCGATCAGCACCGATGCCAGCCAGCACGCCAGGTTGAAGCCCAGCTGCGCCCAGGCAGGCGTGTCCTGGCCGATCATGTCCCATGCGGCACGCCATGATTCGGACATCAGCTCCAGTGGCATGAACATGAACACCGCGCCGATCGCGCCGGACACCAGCACGCCTTCAAAGGCCATGCAGGCCACGGTCAGCACGACGGCGGCGCCCGCGGCACCGGCCGCCACGGCGCGGCGGCGTGCACCGCGCTGGGCCGGCGCGCTGCCTTCCAGCAGGTTCACCGGCAGGCACAGGCTGCGCAGCACGCTGAAGCGGCGCCAGCCCAGGTAGCCCCAGAAGCCTGCATTGCCCCAGCTGCGCTGCGCACGCAGCGCTGCCAGCGCGCCCAACGGCTCACCGAAGATGCCGCGCGACAGCACGTACAGCGGTGCGCGCTCGAACAGCGGCTTGCACCACCACATCGCCAGCCAGGCCCAGCCGAACGCATCCAGCCACCAGCCCAACGCGTTGAAGATCACGAACAGCGGCGCACTGGCCAGCAGCCAGCTGCCCCATACCGCACGTGCGTGGCGGCGCGACAGGGCGCTGCCCAGCTCCATTGCTTCCCAGCCACTGCGCGCGCGCAGCGCCACGTCCAGGCGGTCAATGCGCATTGCCGCCTCCGCGCCCGCCGCGCCACAGCCACAGCAGCACGCCGGCCCACAGCACGCCGGCCACGCTGAACTTGCCCCACGCCGGCACTTCGGCAATCGACGACCAGAACGCTTCGATGAACGCGGCCACCAGCAGCATGAACGCCACGCCCAGACACAGCCGGGCCCCGATGCGGCCGCCTTCGACCAGGGCATCCAGGCGGCTGCGCCGGCCGGGGGCCAGCAGTTTCATGCCCAGCTGCAGGCCGGCACCGCCGGCGATCACGATCGCGGTCAGCTCGAACGCACCATGGCCTGCGACGAAGCGCCAGAACGGATCGCCATGGCCGATGTGCTGCAGGTGGCCGGCCACTGAACCGATGATCACGCCGTTGAACAGCAGCACCAGCAGCGTGCCCAGGCCGGCCAGCAGGCCACTGGCGAAGGTACGCAGGGCGATGCTGATGTTGTTCAGGATGTAGTGGCCGAACATCATCCAGTCCGTGCCGCTGTCACGCCCGAGGCGTTCGGCCGCTGGATCGTACATGCGCTCCATCTCGGCGATCTGGCGGTTGTCCATCACCATGTGGATCAGGTCCGGGTAGAGCTGCGCCAGCACGAAGCAGGCCACCGCCGGCAGCGCGAACATCGCCAGTGCCACCCACATGCTGCGCGCCTGGCTGCGCACCAGCAGCGGGAAGTCGGCCACCAGGAATTCCAGTGCACCGCGCCAGCGCGTCGGCGGCGTGCGGTACAGCACACTGTGGCCCTGCTGCATCAACTGCTGCAGGCGCTGCACCAGCTGCGGGCTGTAGCCGCGCTCGCGGGCCAGTGCCAGCTGCTGGCATAGGCGCCGGTAGCGCTGCGGGAAGGCGGCGTCGTCCACTGCCAGCGCGCTGGCCTTGCGCCGCGTGCGGCGCGCAGCACCAGCACGCAGCAGCAGCCAGTGTTCCAGGTCCTGCCATTCCTGCTGGTAGCGGGCGACGAACTGTTCCTGCTTCATCGCCGCCCCAACAGCCAGTTGGCCATGGCATACAGGCGCAGTACGCCGACCTGGCCGTGGGTGCCGGTCAGCGGTTCGGCGATGCCGGCCAGTTCCTGCTGGCGGGCCGCCGACAGCCGTGGCGCGCGCTCGGCGAAGGCCATCAGCGCGGCCTGCTCTTCCGGTCGCAGCGGCTGCGGCGGGACCAGCACGCTGTCGATGGTGGGCGGAGGCGGCAGGTACAGCACGGGCGCATGCACCACCACGGTGCCGGCCACCAGATCGCCCAGGCGACGGCCATGGGGATCGAACAGGCTGCTGATCAGGCCCAGTGCATAGCCGAACGGCAGCATGTCCACGGTGCGCAGCAGGTTGCGGGTGATGGCAGCCATCCAGCCTACCGGCGCGCCATCGCGCGCAAGCACGCGCAGGCCCAGCACGCGCTTGCCGAGGGTACGACCCCACAGCGCTTCGCAGACGATCGGGTAGGCCCAGTACACCAGGAACATCAGCACCAGGCCGAGCCCGGAGCCGAACGAATCCAGCAGTGCCAGTGGAATCGACATCACCACCAGTACCGCGATGCGCACGCCCAGATCCACCAGCCACGCCATCGCCCGTGGCACCGGGCCGGCTGCCGGCAGCTGCAGCGGCACACCCTCCGGCGTCACCACCTCGCGGTAGGTATCGAGCATCGGTGCGGCCATCAGTGCGATAGCCTTCGTTGTGGGCGCCGGAGTCCTCTCCGGCAGGCAGCCACAGGCATGGGGGGTCTCGACAGGTCCTGGTCGGGCCCAGACTTTAGCAGAGCCGCATGGCGGCGTTGGCTGCTCAGCCCAGGTATTCGTCCTTCAGCCGCACGTAGTGGTCGGCCGAGTAGTGCAGCGACTCGATCTCCTTGTCGCTCAGCGTGCGCGCCGGGCGGGCCGGATTGCCCACCCACAGCTCGCCTTCGCCGACCACCTTGCCCGGGCCGACCACCGCACCGGCGCCGACGAAGCCATGGCGCTCGACGCGCGCACCGTCGAGGATGCAGGCGCCCATGCCGATCAGGCTGTAGTCGCCGATCGTGCAGGCATGGATGATGCAGCCGTGGCCGACGGTCACGCCTTCGCCGATCAGGGTCGGGTAGCCGGCCTTGTTGTAGGGGCTGTGGTGGCTGACGTGGATGATGGTGCCATCCTGCACGTTGGTGCGCGCGCCGATGCGCACGTGATTGACATCACCGCGGATGACCGTGCCCGGCCACACCGATACGTCCTCGGCCAGCTCCACGTCACCGATGACGGTGCAGGCAGGATCGATGTACACGCGCTCGCCGAGGACGGGCATCTTGTCGCGGAAGGGGCGCAGCGGGTTCATCGATGTCTCCGGAAATCAGGGCGTTCGCGACGATGATACCCGTGTGGTAGTGCCGGCGCGTGCCTGGCCAGCACCTGCCGGAACAGCTCATCCAGCCACGCCGCATCACCGCGTCCAACGGGCAGCTGTGGCGCCTGCGCAGTCCGGGTGGCCAGCTCACGATCGATGAAATCGCTGATCGCCGCGATGCGTGGTCCGGCATTGACCTCGGCACTGGCGCGTTTCACTACCAGCAGGGCATCGATGGCTTCACGCACCGGGCCATGTGGCAGCAGTCGATCCAGCAGATCCTCGAAGGCCATCGGCGGAGGTGTCTGCTCGTGCTCGATCCACTGGCAGGCCAGCAGTGGGCGCAGCACGTACAGGTACTTCTTGGTGCGTACCATCTCGCCACGCAGGTACCCGCGATGGTTCGAGCGTGCCATGCTGAAGTAGTGCCACCACGTGCCCAGCGGCGAATAGAAGGACTTTGCGGCCTCCCACAGCTGCGCCACGGCGGCGTCGTCCTGCCGGTACACGATCGGCGAACGCAGCCATTCGATCAGTGTCGGATTGGATTTTGAGACCAGCCGCAGTGCCTTGCGCAGGTCCCAGCCGCTGACGTCGAGCTCATCGTCGATCGGCAGTTCGATCACATCGCGCTGCGCTTCGCCGGGACCGGTGCTCTCGTTGACGCTGAGATACCACGGCTGGCGATGCACGTAGATGAAGCGTGCGTCGTAGTCGCTGTCCGGGGAGGAAAAGCCCCAGCCACGGCTACCCGACTCGCAGGCCAGCAGCACGCGTACGTCGTAGCGCTGTTCGATGTCGGCCAGAGTGGAAAGGATGGCGGCGCGCTTGTCCGGCGCGATCGGATGAATGTCGTCCATGCAGTCGTGTTCGTAATGTCGAGCGTGCTCGACTTTAACGCAGGTGCGCACGGGTAGTGCCGGCCGCTGGATGGCAACCACGGAAATCCAGGCGTGCCACGAGGCTGCCGGCCAGCGGCCGGCACTACCGGCTAGGGTTCGTAGCTGTAGCCCATGCCATACACCGAACGGATCGGTTCGCCTTCCATGCCGGCGTCGGCCAGCTTGCGGCGCAGGTTGCGCACGTGGCTGTCGACGGTGCGGTCGACCACCACGCGATGGTCCAGATAGAGGCGGTCGAGCAGCTCGTCGCGCGCCCAGATCCGGCCCGGCGTGGCCAGCAGCGTGCGCAGCAGGCGGTATTCGACCGGGGTCAGGTCCAGGCCCTTGCCGTTCCAGGTGGCGCGGGCTGCCGGTTCGTCGATATGCAGCCCGCTGTTGGCCCGCGCAGCGGGGTCCGGGCGGTAGCGACGCAGCACCGCCATCACCCGTGCGACCACTTCGCGCGGACTGAACGGCTTGCAGATGTAGTCGTCGGCACCGACTTCCAGGCCCAGCAGGCGGTCGATCTCTTCCACCCGTGCGGTGACCATGATCACCGGTACATCGCTGCTGGCGCGCAGTTCGCGGCACAGGTCCACGCCATCGCGCTGTGGCAGCATCAGGTCCAGCAGCACCAGGTCGGGCTGGTAGCGCGCGAATGCGTCGATCACCTGGCCGCCATCGTCCACCCATTCGCTGGTCATCCCGGCGGCGGCCAGGTAGTCGCGCAGCACCGAGGCCAGGCGTGGCTCATCCTCGACGATCAGGATCTTCGCGGACGCGGCGGGGGACGGGCTCATGCAGGCTCCGGCAGGGTGATGACCACGCGCAGCCCGCCCAGCGACGAGGGCTCGGCGTGGATGAGGCCGTGGTGGGCGAGGATGATGTTGTGGCTGATGGCCAGGCCCAGCCCGCTGCCGCCGCTGGCCCGGTTGCGGGAGCTCTCCACCCGGTAGAAGCGCTCGAACAGCAGCGCGCACTTGTCGGCCGGCACGCCTGGCGCGGTGTCTTCCACGATCAGCTGCACGCCGGCAGGCGCGCGCGCTGCCTGCACGCGTACGCGGCCCCCGGCGTGGGTGTAGCGCAATGCGTTCTCCAGCAGATTGGCCAGCACCTGCTGCAGGCGCCGTTCGTCACCGGATACCTGCAGCGGTGTGGCGGGCAGGTCCTCCTCCAGTGCCAGCCCCGCCGTGGAGAAGCGCACGCGCATGCCATTGAGCTCGCTGCGCAGCAGCGCCGCCAGGTCCAGCGGCGCGAAGCGGTAGGCCAGGCCGCCGGACTGGGTCATCGACAGGTCGTGCAGGTCGTCGATCAACTTGCCCAGTTGGCGGATCTCGCCCTGCAGGGCACCGAGGTTGGCGCGGTCCAGCGGGCGGATGCCGTCCTCGATGGCTTCCAGTTCGGCACGAACCACCGCCAGCGGCGTGCGCAGTTCGTGCGAGATGTCGGCGATGAAGGCACGGCGGTTGCGCTCGGTGTCGTCCAGCGCCTGCGCCATCCGGTTGAAGTCGTTGACCAGTGCATCCAGCTCGTCATCGCTGGTGCGCTCGATGCGGGTGGCGTAGTCGCCAGCGGCGAGCCGGTGGGTGGCCGCCGCCAGTTTTGCAAGGCGCTGGCGCAGCGCGCGCGATACCAGCCAGGCCAGCAGTACCGTCACCAGCAGCAGCGCGATGCCGATCACCCACCACGCGCGCACCTGGGTGTTGTAGAAGTTCAGGTCGTTGGTGGCGATGACGGTCTGGAACGGCACCATGCCCAGCCAGCCGACCGTGTGCCCGTCCACCTGCACGGCGTGCGGCTCGTCGTCGCTGGTGGCGTCGGGGTTGCCGGCTACGAACCGATGCTGTGCATCGAACAGGCCCAGGCGGGAGGGAACGCCGGTCTGGTCGGACAGCGGTGGCACGGGCCCCTCGTGCCCATGGGCCAGATCCGGGCGCAGCAGCCGCGCCCAGCGGTCACTGTCGCCGCGCAGATGCGCCCAGCCGCCGTGTGCGCTGTACTCGCGCTGCAGGTGCGGCATCACGCGCTGCATGCGCAGATCGCCCTGGTCATTGAGGTAGTCCAGGAAGCCGGTCTGGAACGCCACTCGGCTGGCAATGCCGTTCACTGCCAGCACCAGCAGGCAGGCGGTGAAGATCGCGAGGAAGGTCTTCGCGGTCAGGCCGAATTTGAGTCGAATCTTCGCCATCGCGTGGCCATTAGCGGCGCATGCGGCGCCGAAAGCAAGCGCCCGCTGAGCCGGTCGCACAATCTCCATATTCTCTGCACAGTTCCACGGCAGCGTGCACGGGTCAACGCAAGGCCCCCACACCCCCCATGTCACTCCTGCGCCCGCTGTCCCGTTCTCCCCGTCCGCTGTTGCTGCCCCTGCTGCTGGCCCTTGCGGCCTGCTCGGCGGGCAGGTCCGAGGCCCCGGCCATCCCTGAAGTGGGCGTCATCACGGCCAGCGCACAGCCGCTGGCGCTGCAGCAGATCCTGCCCGGTCGCGCCGTACCGTTCGAGGTGTCCGAGGTGCGCCCGCAGGTCGGTGGGTTGATCCGCCAGCGGTTGTTCACCGAAGGCCAGCAGGTCAAGGCCGGCCAGCTGCTTTACCAGATCGATCCGGCGCCGTACCAGGCCGCCTTCGATACCGCGCGTGGCCAGCTGGCGCAGGCCGAGGCCACTGTGTTGTCGGCGCAGCCGAAGGCCGAGCGCACCCGCACGCTGCTGGGCATGGATGCGGCGAGCAAGCAGGACGCCGACGACGCCACCTCGGCGCTGAAGCAGGCCCAGGCCAATGTGATCGCCGCGCGCGCTGCGCTGCAGGCGGCCCGCATCAACCTCGACTACACCCGGGTGACCGCCCCCATCGACGGCCGCATCGGCACCTCCAGCGTGACCGCTGGCGCGCTGGTCGCCGCCGGCCAGGACGCGGCGCTGGCGACCATCCAGCGGTTGGACCCGGTCTATCTGGATGTCACCCAGTCCAGCACGCAGATGCTGGCGCTGCGCAAGCAGCTCGATGCCGGCCTGGTGAAAGCCATCGACGGCAAGGCACAGGTGAAGGTGCTGCTGGAGGACGGCAGCACGTATGCGCATGAAGGCACCCTGGAGTTCGTCGGCAGCGCAGTCGACCCGGGCACCGGCAACGTGGTGCTGCGCGCGGTCATTCCGAACCCGGAGGGCCTGCTGCTGCCGGGCATGTACCTGAAGGCGGTGCTGCCGATGGCCACCGATGCGCGCGCCCTGCTGGTGCCGCAGAAGGCGGTGCTGCGCAATGAACGTGGCGAGCCGTTGCTGCGCCTGCTCGACGCAAAGGATCGCGTGGTCGAGCGCCGGGTCAGCACCGGCCAGGTAGTGGGCAACCAGTGGCAGATCACGCAGGGGCTGAAGGCTGGCGAACGGGTGATCGTCAGCAACGGCAGCGCGGTAGCGCCTGGCCAGCAGGTGCAGGCGGTGGCGGCCACCACCGCGCAGCTGGCCGCAATGCCGGCGATCGACCCGACCGGCAACACCGACGAAACGTCGCACTGAGGCCTGCCGCGCATGGTTCGTTTCTTCATCGACCGGCCGATCTTCGCCTGGGTGATCGCCATCGCGGTCAGCCTGCTCGGCCTGCTCGCGATCCTGATCCTGCCGGTCGACCGCTACCCGCAGATCGCCCCACCCACCATCACCATCCGCGCCACCTACACCGGTGCCTCGTCGCAGACCGTGGAAAACGCGGTGACCCAGGTCATCGAGCAGTCCCAGCAGAGCCTGGACCACCTGATGTACATGACCTCCACCAGCGCCTCCGATGGTTCGGCGCAGGTCAACCTGGTGTTTGCCACCGGCACCAATCCGGACACCGCGCAGGTGCAGGTGCAGAACCAACTGCAGGCGGCGATGGCGACGCTGCCGCAGGCGGTGCAGCAGAACGGCCTGACCATCACCAAGTCCAGTGGTTCGATCTTCGAGGTGCTGTCGTTCACCAGCGAGGACGGCAGCATGGACAACTTCGATGTCGCCAACTTCATGGAAGCGCGCATCGACGACCAGATCAGCCGCGTCAGTGGTGTCGGCAACATCCAGCCGATCGGCCAGGAATACGCCATGCGCATCTGGCTGGACCCGGAGAAGATGCGCCAGTACGCACTGATGCCATCGGACATCGAGACCGCACTGCAGGCGCAGAACACCGACGTTTCGGCCGGTGAGCTGGGTGGCCAGCCGGCGCTGAAGGGCCAGCAGCTGGACGCCACGGTCACCGCGCGCAGCCGCCTGCACACGCCCGAACAGTTCGCGCGGGTGGTGCTGAAAGCCGATGCCAGCGGCAGCGTGGTGCACCTGGGTGACGTGGCGACGATCGGCCTGGGCCCGGAGAGCTACGACAGCATCAGCACCTTCAACGGCAAGCCGTCGGCGTCGCTGGGCATCGAGCTGAATGCGGGTGCCAATGCCATCGCCGTGTCCAAGGCCATCGAGACCCGCCTGCAGCAGTTGCAGAAGCACTGGCCGCACGGCTACACCTACCACGTGGCGTTCACCACCACGCCGTTCGTGACGATCTCGCTGAAGGAAGTGGTGATCACCCTGATCGAGGCGGTCATCCTGGTGGTGCTGGTGATGTACCTGTTCCTGCAGAACTGGCGCGCCACCCTGATCCCGACCATCGCAGTGCCGGTGGTGCTGCTGGGCACCTTCGGCGTGCTGGCCGCGTTCGGTTATTCGATCAACACGCTGACCATGTTCGCGCTGGTATTGGCCATCGGCCTGCTGGTGGACGATGCCATCGTGGTGGTGGAGAACGTGGAGCGGGTGATGACCTTCGAAGGGCTGGCGCCGAAGCCGGCCACGTTGAAGGCGATGGGCCAGATCACCGGCGCGCTGGTGGGCATCGTGCTGGTGCTGACCGCGGTGTTCCTGCCGATGGCGTTCTTCAGCGGTGTCACCGGCGTGATCTATCGCCAGTTCTCGGTGACGATTGCCGCCGCGATGATCCTGTCGGTGCTGGTGGCGATGACCATCACCCCGGCCCTGTGCGGCAGCATCCTGCACCAGATTCCCAAGGGCGGCCATCCGCATGGCGACCACGGCGGTGAGCCGAGCCTGCTGGGCAAGTGCTTCATCTGGTTCAACCACCGTTTCGAGCGCACCTCCAACGGCCTGCGTCGCCGGGTGGATGGCTTCCTTGGCCGGCGCACGCTGGGCGTACTGTTCTACCTGGCGCTGAGCGTGGCCACCGGCCTGCTGCTGTGGCACCTCCCCGGCGCGTTCCTGCCCGACGAGGACCAGGGCATGCTCAACGCGCTGGTGAAGCTGCCGGCCGGTGCCACCCTGGAGCAGACCCGCGCGGTGATGGATCGCCTGAGTGCCGCCGCGGTGAAGGACGACGGCGTGCTGTCGATCCAGGCCACCGCTGGTTTCAGTGTCACCGGCAGCGGCCAGAACGTCGGCCAGGCCTTCATCCGCCTGAAGGACTGGGATGACCGCAAGGATGACGCCGACACCATTGCCGCGCGGTTGACCGCGGCCATGGCCAGCGTGCCCGATGCGCAGGTGTTCATCACCTCGCCACCGGCCATCCTTGGCCTGGGTGACGCAGGCGGCTTCACCCTGGAACTGCAGGACGAAGGCGGCGCCGGCCATGCCGCCGCCGTGGCCGCGCGCAACACGCTGTTGAAGGAGGCCGCCAGGGATCCGAAGCTGGTCAACGTGCGCTACGCCAGCCTGGAAGACGCGCCGGTGTATGCAGTGAAGGTGGACGACGCCAAGGCGCAGGCGATGGGCGTGAATCCGCAGGACATCAATGACACCTTGAATGCGGCCTTGGGTGGCGACTTCGTCAACAACTTCATCTACAAGGGCCGCATCAAGAAGGTGTTCATCCAGGGCACGGCCGAAGCGCGCATGCAGCCGCAGGACATCGAGCGCTGGAGCGTGCGCAACCAGGCAGGGCAGATGGTGCCGCTGTCGTCGCTGGTCAGCGCGCACTGGTCCAGCGCGCCGGCCGCGCTGCAACGCTACAAAGGCATCTCGGCGATGGAGATCACCGGCCAGCCCGCGCCCGGCGTCAGTTCCGGCGAGGCGATGGCCGAGATCGCGCGCCTGGCCGACAAACTGCCGGAAGGCTTCAGCCATGCCTGGTCGGACATGGCCTACCAGGAACAGCTGTCGGGCAATCAGGCGCCAATGCTGTACGCCATCTCGCTGCTGTTCGTGTTCCTGTGCCTGGCCGCGCTGTATGAAAGCTGGGCGGTGCCGTTCGCGGTGATGCTGGCGGTGCCGGTGGGCGTGTTTGGTGCGGTGCTCATGATGAATCTGCGTGGCCTCAACAGCGACGTGTACTTCCAGGTCGGCCTGCTGACCACGATTGGCCTGGCGGCCAAGAACGGCATCCTGATCGTCGAGTTCGCGCGCATCCTTGAACAGCAGGGCAGGAGCACCCGCGAGGCGATCCTGCAGGCCGTCTATCTGCGCCTGCGGCCGATCGTGATGACCTCGCTGGCGTTCCTGATGGGCGTGCTGCCGCTGGTGTTCGCCACCGGCGCCGGCTCGGCCGCGCGCCGCTCGCTGGGTACCGGCGTGGCCGGCGGCACGGTCGCCTCGATGGTGCTGGGCATGTTCTTCGTGCCGTTGTTCTACCTGCTCGTGCGCCGCCTGTTCCCGGGCCGCGCGCCGGCCCACGCCGCTGCCCCGGAGGCAAGCCCATGAAGCCGATGCTGCTGCGCGCCCTGGCGGCCGCAATGATCACCACGGTGCTGGGTGGTTGCGTGAGCATGGCGCCGCATTACCAGCGGCCCGAGGCACCGGTGCCGGCACAATTCGGCAATGCCGCCACGGGCGAGGCCGAGCCAGCACTGGCGGTGCCAGCCTGGCGCGAAGTCTTCCTTGAGCCACGCCTGCAGCAGGTGATCGCGCTGGCGCTGCAGAACAACCGCGACCTGCGCGTGGCCGTGCTGCAGGTGGAGAAGGAGCGGGCGCAGTACCGCATCCAGCGCGCGGCGCTGCTGCCGTCGGTGGATGCCAGCGGCAGTGTCACCCGCTCGCGGGTAAGCGATGCCAACAGCGAGACCGGTGCCACCCAGGTGACTGAATCCGATGCCGTGCAGGTGGGTATCAGCAGTTGGGAACTGGATCTGTTTGGACGCATCCGCAGCCTGAAGAACGAGACCCTGCAGAACTGGCTGGCCAGCGCCGAGAACCAGCGCGCCGCGCGCACCAGCCTGGTGGCCGAAGTGGCCGCGGCGTGGCTGGCGCTGGCAGCGGACGAGCAGTCACTGGCGTTCACCCGGCAGACCCTGGACAGCCAGCAGCAGACCCTGCAGCGCACCGAGGCCCGTCATGCACAGGGGCTGGCCTCGGGGCTGGATGTCTCGCAGGTACAGACCAGCGTCGAAGCCGCGCGCGGTGCGCTGGCCAAGCTGCAGACGCAGCAGGCGCAGGATCGCGATGCATTGCAGTTGCTGGTGGGGGCGCCGCTGGATGCGGCCCTGCTGCCAACCGCGCAGGCGCTGGATGGCAGCGTGGCACTGGCGCCGCTGCCGGCCAACCTGCCGTCCAGCGTGCTGCTGCAGCGCCCGGACGTGTTGTCCGCCGAACACGCACTACAGGCGGCCAATGCCGATATCGGTGCCGCGCGCGCCGCATTCTTCCCGACGCTGACCTTGACCGCCAACTACGGCCACAGCTCCACCGCGTTGTCGACGCTGTTCTCGGCCGGCACCCGTGGCTGGTCGTTCGCGCCCAGCATCACCGCGCCGATCTTCCACGCCGGTGCGCTGAAGGCCTCGCTGGATGCCTCGAAGATCGGCAAGGACATCGGCATTGCGCAGTACGAGAAAGCGATCCAGCAGGCCTTCAGTGAAGTAGCCGATGCGCTGGCCACGCGTGATCACCTGGCCACGCAGATGGACGCACAGCGCGCGCTGGTGGCCGCCAGCCAGCGCAGCTACACGCTGGCCGATGCGCGTTACCGCACCGGGCTGGACGGCTATCTGCAGGCACTGGATGCGCAGCGCAGCCTGTTTGCCGCACAGCAGGACCTGATCGCGCTGCAGCAGCAGGAAGCGGGCAACCGGGTGACGTTGTTCAAGGTGCTGGGCGGCGGTGCCCACGCACGGTAGCGCGTTCGCCAAGGTGGGTGCGTGTTCCGCTCCGGTGGGTGCCGACCTTGGTCGGCACACATGCACGGAGTGTCGCTATCGGATGATTCGTGCCGGCCGAGGCCGGCACCCACCAGAAGCGGACGGTCCCGCGTTACGCCACGCGGCCGCGGCGCGCGCGCTCCAGGTGCACCAGCAGCAGTGAGATCGCTGCCGGGGTCATGCCCGGAATACGCTGCGCCTGGCCGATGGTCTGCGGGCGCACCCGCTCCAGCTTCTGCAGTGCTTCGGCCGACAGCCCGCGCACGGTCGCATAGTCGAACGCCTCGGCGATCGGCGTGGCCTCATGCCGCTGCTGGCGCTCGATCTCCTCGCGCTGGCGGTCCAGGTAGCCGGCGTACTTCACGCCGATCTCCACCTGCTCGGCCACCTTGGCGTCGGCCACGGCCGGCCCCAGCGATGGCACCTGCATCAGCTGCGCGTAATCCAGCTCGGGGCGCTTGATCAGGTCCAGCACGTTGGTCTCGCGGCTGACCGCCACGCCCAGCGTGTCCTGCACTTCGCGGCCCAGCGCATTGGCCGGGGTTGCCCACAGCGCGCCCAGGCGTGCGCGCTCGGCAGCAACAGCGGCCTGCTTGGTCTCGAACGCACCCCAGCGACGATCATCCACCAGGCCCATCTCGCGGCCGGTCGGGGTCAGGCGCTGGTCCGCATTGTCCTCGCGCAGCTGCAGCCGGTACTCGGCGCGGCTGGTGAACATGCGGTACGGCTCGTTGGTGCCGTGGGTGATCAGGTCATCCACCAGCACGCCCAGGTAGGCCTCGTCGCGGCGCGGGCACCAACCGTCCAGCCCACGCACCTGGCGTGCGGCGTTGAGGCCGGCCAGCAGGCCCTGCGCGGCGGCCTCCTCATAGCCGGTGGTGCCGTTGATCTGGCCAGCGAAGAACAGGCCGTTGACCAGCTTGGTCTCCAGCGACGCCTTCAGCCCGCGCGGATCGAAGAAGTCGTACTCGATGGCGTAGCCTGGGCGGGTGATGTGCGCGTTCTCGAAGCCACGGATGCTGCGCACCATCTCCAGCTGCACGTCGAACGGCAGCGAGGTGGAAATGCCGTTGGGGTAGATCTCGACGATGCCCAGGCCTTCGGGTTCGACGAAGATCTGGTGGCTGGCCTTTTCGGCGAAGCGCACCACCTTGTCCTCGATGGACGGGCAGTAGCGCGGGCCGATGCCTTCGATCTGGCCGCTGTACAGCGGCGATCGGTGCAGCGCGTCGCGGATGATCTGGTGGGTCTGCTCGGTGGTGTGGGTGATCCAGCAGCTGACCTGCTGCGGATGCTCGTCCACCGAGCCGAGGAAGGACATCACCGGCCGCGGCGAATCGCCCGGCTGCTCGTCCATCACGCTGTAGTCCAGCGAGCGGCCATCGATGCGCGGCGGCGTGCCGGTCTTCAGGCGGTCCACCTGGAAAGGACGCTCGCGCAGGCGCGCCGCCAGCGTGGTGGCCGGCGGGTCGCCCATGCGGCCGGCGGCGTACTGGGTCGGGCCGACATGGATCTTGCCGGCCAGGAAGGTGCCGGCGGTCAGCACCACGGCACCGGCGTCGAAGCGCAGGCCGGTCTGGGTCATGACCCCGCGCACGGCGTCGCCTTCAATGACCAGGTCATCGACGGCGGCCTGGAACACGGTCAGGTTGGCCTGGCCTTCGACGATGGCGCGGATCGCCATGCGATACAGGTTGCGGTCGGCCTGGCAGCGGGTGGCGCGCACGGCTGGGCCCTTGGAGGCGTTGAGCGTGCGCCACTGGATGCCGGCGCGGTCGGCGGCATGCGCCATCGCACCGCCCAGGGCGTCGATTTCCTTGACCAGATGGCCCTTGCCGATGCCGCCGATGGCCGGGTTGCAGCTCATCGCGCCCACTGTTTCGATGTTGTGGGTCAGCAGCAGGGTGCGCACGCCGGTACGGGCCGCGGCAAGCGCGGCTTCGGTGCCGGCGTGGCCACCGCCGATGACGATGACGTCGTAACGATGGAAGGACGGGTTCATGGGGCTGTTCAGCTGGGGGCGGGCGCGGCCGGGGCGGCACCGGGGTGGCGATTTTAGCGCCATTCGGGGCCGCGACGTCGGCGCCGGCCGGCTTCCGTCGAAATCAGCCCTAAAGTTGGCAGGATTTTTGCAGATAACCCAATAGCACCCACCGTGGCTGGCGCCGCAGGCGCCCGTGACCGGAATTGGAACAGGGGCCGGTACAGGCGCACGGTGGGGGAGCAGGGGGCCGGCAGTCGGGGGACTGCGCGGCCCTGTTTTTTTCTGGAGGCTATCGGGAGAGCTCCATCCACGCATGGCGTGGATCTACTGATGACGGGCCTTGGGTAGATCCACGCATGCGTGGATGCCGTGGCGGCGGCACCAGAACAACGTGCCCCAAAAACAAACGGCCCCGCACTGCGGGGTCGTCTGCCTTCAGAGGTGCCGACATCCGACAGGGCCGGAACAGGGGGGATCCAGATGTTCCTGTCGGATATCGACGTAGAGCTTTTTGCGGCGGCCCGTGTCATTTTTGTCACTTTGTGACGCGGGCCGTCACTGGCCCCGTAGAGTGCGGCTTGGACCGTGTGAAATGCAATACGGTTCAGCGCTCAACTGTGCGCTGCGTCCCACGATCCATGTTGCGCCAGGGGGAACCGTTCATTCTTGGCGCACTCGGCGCCGGAGCCGGACGGGCCGGCGGCGGGGGCGCAGAGGGCTGGCTGTTCGATTGCGGCGGGCGGCGCATCGAGTCCATGTTCCGCCACGGCGAACCGCCGTTGTACGACGGCCGCGACGGCGGCGGCGGGCGGTTCTCGCCGCCGCTGCCGGGTGGGCGCGGTGGCGGGCGGTGGTTGTGCGGCGGGCGGTAGATCGGGCGCGAGTAGTACGGATTGCCATAGCCGCCGTAGTAGCCGCCATAGCCGCCGTAGTACGGGTAGCCGTAGTTGTAGGGATAGCCGGCGGGGTAGCGGTACTCCACCGACGGCGCACCGTGGTAGTAGCTGCCGCTGCGGCCACCGCCGACATAGTCGTAGGTGGTGCAGCCGGTCAGGGCCAGCATCAGGCCACCGGCAAGCATCAGGCGCGTTTTCATGGTGGGTCCCCCCATAGGACGGGTTGTACAGTGAGCTTCATGCGCAGGCGTTGAATCGGCCCTTAACTTCACTGTCCAGGATGAATGGAGGTGAAGGCTGCCATGCTGGCATGACCTGTGCCGGGGTCGCCAGCAGGGAGCCATACGTTAATCTTGCGTCATGAGCGATTCACTGTTGCCCCGTGCCGATGATGTCCTGGCTGCCGCTGCGCGGATCGCGCCGCACGCCAGCGTGACCCCGGTGCTGCGCTCGCGCACGCTGGATGCGCTGGCCGGCGCGCAGCTGGCGTTCAAGGCCGAGCATCTGCAGCGCGGTGGCGCATTCAAGTTCCGCGGCGCCTGCAATGCGGTGTGGTCGCTGGATGCCGATCGCGCCGGCGCCGGCGTGGTCACCCATTCCTCCGGCAACCACGGCGCCGCCCTGGCCCTGGCCGCGCGCACCCGTGGCATTCCCTGCCACGTGGTGGTGCCCGAAGGTGCAGTGGCGGCCAAGCTGGCCAACATCGCCCGCCATGGCGCCACGCTCTGGCGCTGCCCGCCGACCGTCGCTGACCGCGAGGCCAGTTGCGCCAAAGTACAGGCTGATACCGGCGCGACCCTGGTCCATCCTTATGCGGACCCGGCGGTGATGGCCGGGCAGGGCACCGCAGCACTGGAGCTGCTGCATAGCGACGGCCCGTTCGACGTGCTGGTGGTACCGGTGGGCGGCGGTGGCCTGGCCAGCGGTACCGCCCGGGCCCTGCAGCTCGCCAGCCCGCAGACCCGGCTGGTGCTGGCCGAGCCGGCCGGCGCGGACGACACCGCGCGCTCGTTGGCCGCTGGCGAGCGCCAGGGGCCGTTCACCCCGGACACGATCTGCGACGGTCTGCGCACCCTGATCGGCGCGCCCAACTTCGAGCTGCTGCGCGCGGCCAACGCCGAGGTGATCGTGGTCGATGACGCGGCGACGGTGGCGGCGATGCGCTTGCTGTGGGAGGTCCTCAAGCAGGTGGTCGAGCCGTCATCGGCGACCGTGCTCGCCGCGGTGCTGGCGCAGCCGCAGCGTTTTGCCGGCCTGCGCGTGGGCCTGGTGCTGTCCGGCGGCAACGTCGACCTTCCCGCACTGCGCTGGGGCGCGCCGTGAGCCGCGACCGGCACCGGCATCGCACTGGCCTGCTGGGCTGGCTGTGGCGGTTGTTTGTCCTGCTGGTGATCTGGCTGCTGGGCGTGACTGCCTGGATCGTCTGGGTCGGCGAGCGTGACCAGGCGGCCAAGGCCGACGCCATCATCGTGCTCGGTGCGGCGGCCTATGACGCCAAGCCGTCGCCGGTATTCGAAGAACGCATCCGTCATGGGCTGGATCTCTATGAGGCCCGGTTCGCGCCACTGCTGATCTTCACCGGCGGCTATGGTGGTACCGGCGCGCGCTTTTCCGAGTCACAGGTGGCGCGGCGCTATGCGCTCAAGCACGGCGTGCCGGACGATGCGATCCTGATCGAGACTGCCTCGCGCAACACCGTGCAGAACCTGGTGGAAGCCAAGCGGCTGATGGACCAGCGCAACCTGCACCGCGTGATCATCGTCAGCGACCCGCTGCACATGGCGCGCGCGCTGCGCCTGAGCAAGGCGCTGGGCATCGATGCACTGGCCTCGTCCACGCCCAGCACGCGCTTCCGCAGCTTCCACACCAGCTGGCGCTTCCTGGTGCAGGAAATCTACTTCTTCCACCGCGACCTGGTGCGGCCGCCGCTGAGTTCGCCGGCCAATACCTGAGGCGGGAGCCTGATTTGGGCGGCTACCATTCGGTAGTGCCGGATCGGAATCGCCGAAACCGGCACTGAGGCCACGTCATGCCCGCCTTCGCGGATCGGTGCGCCCGGGTCCGGTGCCCAGGCATGGGCATAGATCACTTCCCAGCTGCTGGGCAGCTTGCCGTCGGCGCGGCGCATCGGTTCATACGCCGCTGCCGCCGCAGCGAAACGGCCACGCCCGGTCAGCGTGTGGCGGCGATCCACCCGCGCATTGGTCGCGCCCATCGCGCGCAGCTCGCGCATCAACGAGGGCAGGTCGTCGTAGGTCAGGGTGAACAGATCGCGGTCCAGCACCGGGTCGCGGAAGCCCGCCATCATCAACGCATCGCCGAACTGGGCGATCTGCGCGAAGCGGCTCACGTGCGGGCGGTCATCGGCGGCGGCGAAGGCCTCGTTGAGCTCGACCAGTGTGTCCGGGCCGAAGGTGGAGCACAGCAGCAGGCCACCGGGCTTGAGCACGCGACGGAATCCGGCGAACACCGCCGGCAGGTCGTCCACCCACTGCAGGCACAGGTTGCTGAAGATCACGTCCACGCTGTTGTCGGCCAGCGGCAGCGCGGCGGCGTCGCCGCACAGGCGCTGGAACGGCTTCCACCAACCGGCCTGGCGCTTGGCCTGGTCCAGCATCGGCAGTGCCACGTCCAGCGCGATCACCTGCGCCTTCGGCCAGCGCTTCTTCATCAGCGCACTGGCGTGGCCGGTTCCGGCGCCAATGTCCAGCACCACCTCGGGCTTGCGTGCTTCCAGGTAGTCCAGCGATTCCACCAGCCGCGCCTGCACCTCGCGCTGCAGGGCGGCGGCGGCGTCGTAGCTGGTGGCGGCGCGGGCGAACGCGCGGCGGACATGGCGGGCATCGAAGTGGGACGGCATTGCGAAAGTCTCTTAGAACGTACCGGGGTAGGCGCCGCCGTCGATCAGCAGGTTCTGCCCGGTGAGGTAACCGGCGTGTGCGCTGCACAGGAAGGCGCAGGCGGCGCCGAATTCGTCCGCCGTGCCGAAGCGGCCGGCGGGAATCTGCTGGCGGCGGCGTTCGGCCACTGCGCCGGCATCGCCGTCCTTGCCCGCAGCGTGGGCGAAGTTGGCGCGCAGGCGGTCGGTGTCGAACTGGCCGGGCAGCAGGTTGTTGATCGTGACGTTGTGCGCGACGGTGCGGCGCGACAGGCCGGCGACGAACCCGGTCAGGCCGCTGCGCGCGCCATTGGACAGCGCCAGGATGTCGATCGGGGCTTTCACCGCCGACGAGGTGATGTTGACGATGCGGCCGAAGCCACGCGCGATCATTGCGTCCACGGTGGCGCGGATCAGCGCGATCGGCGCCAGCATGTTGGCGTCCAGCGCGGCAATCCAGTCGTCGCGCTCGAAAGTGCGGAAGTCGCCTGGCGGCGGGCCACCGGCATTGGTGACCAGGATGTCCACCTGCGGGCACGCGGCCAGCGCCGCGGCACGACCGGCGTCGGTGGTGACGTCGGCGGCGACCGCGCGCACCTCAGCGGCACCGGGCAGGGCGCTCAGCTCCGCGGCGGCAACCTGCAGTGCCTCCTCGCCACGGGCCACGATCACCACGTTGACGCCCTCGCGCACCAGCGCACGCGCGCAGCCCAGGCCCAAGCCCTTGCTTGCGCCGCAGACCAGTGCCCAGCGGCCGTTGATACCCAGATCCATGCGTCAATCCCGTGGAATGAGGAAGGCGCTCATTGTCCGCCATCGGCCGGTGACAGGCCGGCAACGAAGTGTTGCAGGGCGCTGGCCACCTCGTCGGCATGGCCGAGGAAGGGCGCGTGGCCGCCATGGGCGATGGTCAGCGCCTGCGCACCCGGGGCCAATGCCGCAGCGGCCTGCATCGCCGCCGGAGACACCAGCCGGTCGCGCTGGCCGGCGATCCACAGGCTGGGCCTGGCCAGCGTCGGCAGTGCGCCGCGCAGGTCGGTGCTTTCCAGCAGGCGCAGGCCTTCCAGCAGAGCGCGTTCGGTGGGCGCGCCGCGCTCGACCAGGCGCTGACGCAGCGTGCGCAGCTCCTCGCGGGCGTGCGCCGAGCCCATCACGTCCAGCGCCAGGAAACGCTCCAGGGTGCCACCGAAATCGGTCGCCAGCGCGCGCCCGAACTGCTCGAACACCGCCGGCTCCACCGCATGCGGCCAGTCGTCGCCACGCACGAAGCGCGGCGTGGCCGCGATCATCGCCAGCCCGCGCACCTTCGGAAGCGTCGCGGCGGCGTGCAGTGCGAACAGGCCGCCCAGTGACCAGCCGCACCACACCGCCGGCGGCGTGGCCGCGGCAATGGCGTTGACCACGAATGGCAGGCGCAACGGTGTGGTGTCTTCGCGGCTGTGGCCATGGCCCGGCAGATCAACCAGATGCAGGGTGAACCGCTCGGCCAGGCGCTGCACCAACGGTGCGAACACACCGCCCTGCAGGGCCCAGCCATGAATCAGTACCAGGTCCGGCCCCTGGCCGGTGACGTCGATATGCATGGGAAAACGACAGCAGGCTCAGGCAAAGACAGGCAACGGCGGTGGCGCGGCGTCACGCACCGCCAGATCCACGCGATCGCGCGCGCTGGCGATCGCGTCCACCAGGCCACGCACCTGTTCCGGCGTGTGCAGGGCGGACAGGGTGACACGCAGGCGCGCCTTGCCTTCGGGCACCGTGGGCGGACGGATCGCGCCGACCAGCCAACCGGCCTGTTCCAGTGCCTTGGACATCGCCACAGCGCGGTGATCGTCACCACACAGCAGCGGCTGGATCGGCGTTTCCGAAGCCATCAGGTCCAGGCCATGGCGGCGTGCCTCGCTGCGGAACAGCGCGATCAGGTCGGTCAGTTTCGAGCGGCGCCAGTTGTCACGGCGTGCCAGGCGCACCGCTTCCAGTGCAGCGGCGGCCAGCGGTGGCGGCATCGCCGTGGTGTAGATGTAGGGGCGTGCGGTTTCGGCCAGGTGCTCGACCAGATCGTCGCGGCCCAGCACCAGCGCGCCGGAACCGCCCAGTGCCTTGCCCAGCGTGACCAGCTGCAGCGGCACATCGTCCACGCCCAGCCCGGCGGCGGCCACGGCACCACGGCCGTCTCCGACCACGCCTACGCCGTGCGCATCGTCCACATAGAACAGCGCCTGCTGCAGGCGTGCCACAAGCGACAATGCACGCAGCGGTGCGATGTCGCCATCCATGCTGAAGACACCATCGGTGGCCAGCATCGCCGCGCCGTCGGGCGCGTGCTTGAGCTGGCGCATCGCGCCTTCGGCATCAAGGTGCGGATAACGGCGCAGGCGCGCACCGGCCAGCCGCGTCGCATCCAAGAGGCTGGCGTGGTTGAGCTTGTCCTGCACGCAGACGTCGTTCTCTTCGCTCAGCAGCGCCTGCTGCACCGCCAGGTTGGCGGCGAAGCCACTGCCGAACAGCAGCGCACGCGGATAGCCAAGCCATTCGGCCACCTCGCGTTCCAGCGCCTCATGCAGGGCATGATGGCCGCAGACCAGGTGCGAGGCACCTGCGCCAGCGCCTTCGCGTGCGGCGGCGTCCTGCAGCGCGTTGACCACGCTGAACTGCTGGGCCAGGCCGAGGTAGTCGTTGCTGCAGAAGCCGGTCAGCCACTTGCCGTCCACTTCCAGGCGCACGCCATCACGACGGGTGACCGTGCGTCGCGGGCGGCGACGGCCTTGGGCATCGCGCAGGGCGCGCTGGGCGTGGAGGCGGGCGGTCAGGTCGGGGCGGGCCATGGTGGCTGAATGCGTCGACGGGGCGGCTAGGGTAGCGCGTTGCCGCGGCGCCTGCTTGCGGCCCGTCTCAGGCCGCGTGAGCGCAGCCACAGCCGGGCGTATCGGCACTGATATCGGCGTGCACGGTACCGCCGTGGTCGTGGCCTTCGGCATCCACCTGCACCGCCATCGGCTGCAACCCCAGCCGAGCGAACAGGGCCAGGTCGCGCTCGCTTTCCGGGTTGCCGGTGGTCAGCAGCTTGTCGCCGTAGAAGATGGAGTTGGCGCCGGCCAGGAAACACAGCGCCTGCAGTTCGTCACTCATCGCCTCGCGCCCGGCCGACAGCCGCACCATCGAGCGCGGCATGGCGATGCGGGCCACCGCGATCATGCGCACGAACTCGAATGGGTCCAGTTCGGCGCTGCCATGCAGCGGCGTACCCGCCACCTGCACCAGCTTGTTGATCGGCACCGAATCCGGATGCGCCGGCAGCGTGGCCAGCGCCAGCAGCAGGCCGACGCGCTGCGCGCGCGTCTCGCCCATGCCGACGATGCCGCCGCAGCAGGTCTTCAGGCCGGCATCGCGCACGTGTTCCAGCGTATCCAGGCGGTCCTGGTACTGGCGCGTGTGGATGATCGAATCGTAGTAGTCCGGCGCGGTGTCGAGGTTGTGGTTGTAGTAGTCCAGGCCGGCGTCCTTCAGCGCACGTGCCTGCTCGCCGCTGAGCATGCCCAGCGTGGCGCAGGTCTCCAGGCCCAGCGCCTTCACCCCGGCGATCATCGCCGCTACCTTCGGGATGTCGCGGTCCTTCGGCGAACGCCACGCCGCGCCCATGCAGAAGCGCGACGCACCGGCGGCCTTGGCCTGGCGCGCCTTGGCCAGCACCGCGTCGGTGTCCATCAGCTTCTGCGCGTCCACCCCGGTGGTGTAGCGCTGTGCCTGCGGGCAGTACGCGCAGTCTTCAGGGCAGCCGCCGGTCTTTACCGACAGCAGCGTGGAGACCTGTACCTGGGCCGGGTCGAAGTGCTCACGGTGGACCGCAGCGGCGCGGAACAGCAGCTCGGGGAACGGCAGATCGAACAGCGCCTGCAGTTCGTCGTGTTGCCAGTCGTGGCGGATGGCAGCAGCCATGGCGGACCTTGGGTACGAGTGGAGCGAGGGCGGCAGTGTGGGTGGGCTGGTGAGCGCTGTCAACTTAATTTTATAGGTAAAGGTTTACATTGAACGGCCGCCATGAACGGGCGTTACGGTGTAAGTTCATTGCTGCATACGGACGCGCGAACACATGCCATGAACAGCTACCAGTCCTATTCGATCCGCCGCGACGCGGTGCTGTGCAGCCTGGCCGAACTACCTGACGGCGGCCTGCGCGTGGTGCTGGATGATCTGCGTCAGGCCGATGCGCCGGGGCAGTGGAAGAATCACACCTTCGTGACCTTCAAGGACTACCCGGCGGGGGAGCTCGATCCGGCGATGCTGCCGAAGGAGGAGCTTGAAGCATTCGGTCACTATGTCTTGGTTCGCTTGTTGGCGATAAACGGTTGCCTGCGTGATACGGACGAAGGCCCTGACAGCGATGTCCCTCTCACCGACCAGTAGCGGCAAAGCACCGCCGCGCTGACCGACGAAGGCAATCGCCCGGATCGATGCGCAACTGCGTTCCCACTGCGATGGACAGTTCCGAAACATCGCCTGCATCGAGGGGATGGCGATGTCGCTGGACCCGCAGCGCCACCCCGGCATTGCCGATGTCTTCTACGCCCAGCGTGTGCGCGAACGGGTCGCGCGCGGCGTACTGGAAGTGCGGGGTGCAAAAGCGCCGGTGGCGGGAGCGCCTGCGCGTCCAGCGATGTACGTCGGGGCATTTCACCGCATCCTGCAAGGCCTTCAGCCACAGTAGCCGCTGTCCGCCTTCCTCCGCAGCGTCCAAACTGCCCGCATGACCGATCTCCATCGCCTCCGCGGCCGCATCACCGCGCTGGTTCTCAGTGAGGCCTGGCGCCGCCGTGCCGCGCTCTGGGGCGGGGCTGTGGCCGTAGCGCTGGTGGCCATCCTGTTCGCCAAGGCCAGCGACGCGGCCTTCCATCTGTTCCAGCGCATCACCGCGCGCTCGCCGTGGTGGGCCCTGCTGCTCACGCCCGGCATCTTCGCGTTGCTGGCCTGGCTGACCAGTGGCGTGCTGAAGCCCACGCGGGGCAGCGGCATTCCGCAGGTCATCGCTGCGTTGGACAAGCCCGATGAGCCGTTCCGGAAAACCAACCTTTCCCCAGCGGTTTCGGCCGGCAAGCTGTTGCTGACCTCGCTGTCGCTGCTCGGCGGCGCGTCGGTTGGGCGCGAAGGTCCCACGGTGCATGTGGGCGCGAGCCTGATGTATCTGTTCGGCCGCTGGTTCGGCTTCAAGGATCCACGCGAACTCTCGCCCTTCCTGCTGGCGGGTGGTGCAGCGGGCATCGCCGCGGCATTCAACACGCCGCTGGCGGGCATCGTGTTCGCCATCGAGGAGCTCAGTGGCCGTTTCGAACATCGCTTCTCCGGCACCCTGTTGACCGCAGTGATCGTCGGTGGCGTGGTGTCGCTGGGCCTGCTGGGCAACTACACCTATTTCGGCCATGTGAGCGCGCGCCTGCCGCTCGGCCAGGGCTGGCTGGCGATCCTGCTGTGCGGCGTAGTGGCCGGGTTGCTGGGCGGATTGTTCGCGCGCGCGGTGCTGGCCAGTGCGGCGGGGCGCCCCCGTTGGCTCGGGCAACTACGGCAGCGGCATCCCGTGTTGCTGGCCGCAGGCTGCGGGCTGGTGGTGGTGCTGCTGGCCCTGGCGTTCGGAGAAGGCGCATTCGGCACCGGCTACGAACAGGCGCGCAGCCTGGTGCAGGGGCAGGCGATGGTGGGCCACGAGTTCGGTCTGATGAAGCTGCTGGCGAACCTCGCATCGTACGTAGCCGGTATTCCCGGCGGCCTGTTCTCGCCGGCGCTGGCGGTCGGTGCCGGCCTTGGCCACAACCTGGCCGTACTGATGCCGGGCGTGGACCCGCGCGCGTTCGTGCTGCTGGGCATGTGCGCCTACCTGACCGGCGTCACCCAGGCCCCGCTGACCTCGGCGGTGATCTCGCTGGAGCTGACCGACAGCGGTGATCTGCTGCTGCCGATCCTGGCCACGGTGCTGATCGCGCGCGGCGTGTCCGGGCTGGTGTGCCGCGTGCCGATCTACCGCGGGTTGGCGGAGATGTTGATGGAGCCGAAAACAGAGCCAGCTGATAGGCCTCACTGATTGCCTTGATCAACAGGACCAATCATCTCGAATCTTCACTCCAGCAGTGAAGCTGATTCCGCGCTGCACCGTCTACCCCATGCGCGGCGCGCCGCTGAAGATGCATCGACACCGGGGCTGCACCCGGACCCGCATCGAGAGCACCATGATCAACTGCCGTATCCGCAGCCTGGTGGCTGCCGTCCTGGCCCTGGCCAGTTCCCCCGCGCTGGCGATGTCCGGCGTGCCCATGCTGCCCAGCGAGCGCAACATCGGTACCCTCGAACCAGTGGCGCGTTTCGAAGGTGCCATGCCCACCAGCGTGGCGGTATCAGAAACCGGGCGCATCTTCGTCAACTTCCCGCGCTGGGGCGATGACGTGAGCTACAGCGTGGCCGAATGGCGCGACGGCCGCGCCGTTCCCTATCCGGATGCGCGCATCAACAGCGCGGACGGAGCCGACCCGGCTGCACACTTCATCAGCGTGCAGAGCGTGGTGGCCGATGGCCAAGGCCGGCTTTGGGTGTTGGACACTGCAGCGCCCGGATTCTCCGCACCGCAGGCCGGTGGCGCCAAGCTGGTGGCGATCGATCTGGCTACCAATACCGTGGCCAGGACACTGGTGTTCCCGGCCAACGTCATCGACGCGCGCACCTATGTCAACGATGTGCGCTTCGATTTCCGTGTTGGCCGCGAGGGCGTGGCCTACGTGACCGACTCGTCGCTGAGCGGTATCGGCGGCATCATCGTGATCGACCTCGCCACTGGCGCCGCGTCCAAGCGACTGGTCGGCCACGTATCCACCTCGGCCGATGCCGCCTTCGTGCCGATCGTGGAAGGGCAGCAGATGCGGCTGCGTAACGCGGATGGTTCGACGCAGCCGTTCACCGTGGCCGCCGATGGCATCGCCCTGTCGCCCGACGGCGCCACGCTGTTCTACACGCCCTTGTCCAGCCGTCATCTGTACAGCGTGCCGACCGCGCTGCTGCGCGATTCGAAGGTGAGTGAAGCGGAACTGGCGGCTGCGGTGGTCGACCACGGCGACAAGGGCGCCTCCGATGGCATGGAGATGGACGCCAACGGGCGATTGTATGCCAGCGACTACGAGCACAACGCCATCCATGCCCGCGACGCGCAGGGGCGATGGACGACGGTGGTGCACGACCCGCGCATCCTGTGGCCGGATACGCTGTCGATGGGGCCGGACGGCTATCTGTATTTCACCGCCAACCAGCTGCATCGACAGGCCGGCTTCAATGGTGGAGTGGATCGCCGGCAGACGCCGTACATGGTGTATCGCACCCGGGTGGATGCGAAGCCTGCGCCAACGCGGTGAAGTGCTCCGTAAACGGGTAAAGACGCCTACAGGTCAAGGAGCGTGCGTCTGATGGCCTCGGGGCAGCGGCGCGGTCACGCTGTAGCGCATGCCGACCAAGTCCACTCGCCTCCTGCAGGCGGCACTTCGCGTGCTGCTACCGCTGCGCTGCCTGGTCTGTGGCGAGCCGGGCCACGATGAACTTGACCTGTGCCGCGACTGCCTTGCCGGACTGCCCTGGGCCGGTCGTGCCTGCCTGCGCTGCGCCCTCCCGCTACCCGGGAACGCCCTGATCGTCTGCGGGATCTGTCGCGAGGAGGCGCCGCCGCAGGCCGCCACACATGCCAGCCTCCTGTACCTTCCACCCGTCGATCAGCTGCTGGTGCGTTACAAGTTCCACCAGGACTTGGCGGCCGGGCGCTTGCTTGCCCAGCTGATGCAGCGCGCACCACCGCCCTGGTCGTGTGCGCCGCTGGTGCCGGTGCCGCTGCATGGGCGGCGCCTGCGCCAGCGCGGCTACAACCAGGCCGGCGAGCTGTGCCGGTTGCTGCCGATGCCGGTCTGGCAGGGGGTGTACCGACGACGCCACACCGCGCCGCAGTCCGAGCGCAGCGCAGAGCAGCGCCGGGACAATCTCTTTGACGCATTCGGCACGCGCTTGTCGCCACCGACACGGCTGACCGTCGTGGACGATGTGATGACCACCGGCAGCACCGTGATGGAAATCGCCGAGACGTTGCGGCTGGCGGGTGCCAGGGACGTGCGAGCATGGGTGTGCGCACGGGTGCCGTGACGACGGGAGCGATTGACATCGCATGACGGCAGCTGAAGGATGCCCATCCTTCAGCGCGCGGTGCTCGACTGCATCGCCGCAATGGGTGCACGGATGCAAAGACCCTATCACTCTGCCAGGCATTTGATTGAAGCTGGAATAATTACGGAGAATTCTGGGTCAAAAGCCGCTCGGCAGGCATTTCAGGATATTGGGCGGGCTATTCTTACAAAACCAATAAAAACTTTTGATCACGTAATGGTTCAAGGCGGGCAGCCGGTTAAAGGCTTTTATGGGAAGATTAACGGAGAGGACGTTGTTATCTTTGTGGCGAAGGAGCCTCGCGGCAAGATAGCGGCTGGAGATATTGTTACAGCGATCAAGCCATCCCCGCAGCAGATCAAGAATTTCGGACTATGATAACGAAAGACAGCCTCGGAATATATTGGGCCATTCCAGACCAGTCTGGTCGTGTTGTTTATCAGGAGGAGGTATGCGGAATTATTTTCTACGGGTATTGGAGTTGTGGTTCGATTGGCGAATTTGGCAAGAATAGTGCCTCGTTTGAGGACATATGGAGTGGTCGCGTCGATGTGAGATTCAGGGAGTGGGAGGGGCAAGGTATGAGCAATTTGTCCGCCGAAGTTAAGATAAATTCCTGGCCTGATGAGGACGAGTGGTTGATATGCATTAGGCGATCACTGGAATGGTTTGTTGAGGGGGGCGCAATCATTTCCTGGTGTGGATCGGAACTGAGTAGCCCCTCCTTGGATGTGTTCTCATCAGTGGATAGCTCTGGTTCGGTATATGCCGCATATAGTGAACGTATCGGCTTTGTTTGTGGTTCGGGATTGAATTGTGAGTATCAGGATGTAAGTCCTTCGGAACTTGAACGTTTTAATAGGCTTGTCCTGGGGGCGGTGTAGATCTACTCATATTCTTGCATTTAGGGCGGGGTCGTTAGAGGTGGATGGATCTATAAGCTCGGATCAGATGCTCCAGAGCTGACAGCAGTATTTGTGAAGTAATTTATATATGAATTTTAGAATCAATGAAGGTGTACGCTTGTTGGAGGATATTCCTTCAGTGGGAATTTATCGTGGCAGTCTCGGGGTGGTAGTTGCCGTACTCTCCGAGCCAGAGGAAGCCTATGAGGTTGAGTTCTGCGATGGGGGCGGCGCAACAATTGCGCAGATTTCACTAAGGTCAGCGCAGTTTGAGGTCATGAGGTGATGAGCCTTGTTCTGCTGACCGATCCCGCGCCAGGATCAATGGCAGTGGCATCAGCCCCACCCGGCTCACCGTCGCTGGCGAAATGGGGCGCCGGGCGACGCGAAGAAGAACGACAGCTGTTGTCTATTGATGAGATCGGAGCAATTTCGTCCATGGCAGCGCCGGCCCACGACGAACCCGCCAACGATCACCGTCATCTCCCCCTTCATCTCGAACGGCTACGATGAACCCGGTTCCGGATCGAAGGAGTGGCCATGAATTCCCCCTTGTCTCCCCTGTTGTCGGCGGTTGGCCGTAGCTGGTGGATCCTCCTGCTGTATGGCCTGGTCGCTCTCGGCTTCGGCATCGTCGCCATCGGCTGGCCATTGTCGGCGGCCATGGCATTGGCCTGGACGCTGGGCGTGATGGCCATCATCGAGGGCGTCATCAGCCTGTTCGCATTGATCAATGGCGGCAGCGGCGCGTCCCGCGGCTGGCTGGCGCTGTACGCCCTCGCCTCGCTGGGCTTCGGCATCCTGGCGGTGATCAATCCGCTGGCCACCGCCAGCGTGCTGGTGCTGTTCCTGGCGGCGTGGCTGCTGGTGGCCGGCATCTATCGCATCGTGTTCGCGATCCGCGTGCGCAAGCAGATCCAGGGCGAATGGTTGCTGATCCTCAGCGGCGTGCTGGCGGTGGTGCTGGGCCTGCTGTTTGCGGCGAATCCATATGCCGGCGTGGCGGTAACTACGCTGTGGATCGGCATCGGCAGCCTGCTGTACGGCCTGCTGCAGGTGCTGGTGGCATTCAAGCTGCGGAAGCTGAAGTGAGGGCTGCGCTTCCGCTGTTGCTGGGCGTGGCCTTGACCCTGGCCGGCTGCATGCCGGGCGCCACGCCCGGTGGCTTGGCAGGGAAGGATCACGTGCCGCGCCCTGGCGTGGATGTGCGCCTGAGCGCGGTGGACGCCTCCGGCAAAGGCAAGCCGGCGCAATGGCAAGGCGAAACCCTGGCCCTGCGCGAGCCGCCGATTGCCGGCAGCACCGACATTGCCGACGTGCGCTACGTGCTGGATGAAGCCAAGCAACCTGGCCTGCAGATCCGCTATCGACCCGAAGCGCACCAGCGCATCCACGATGGCACGGCAGCACTGGTGGGCCAGCGCGCGGCGCTCAGCGTGGACGGCCGCGTGCTGATGGTGGCGACGGTGAAAGGCCCGTTCGGTGAATCGATGATGCTGAGCGGGCTGCCGAGCATTGCCGAGGCACAGGCGTTGGCGAAGCACATCACCGGTCAGTGACGGGCGCGCCAACACCACCGCGTTACGCGCGGAGGTCGACCAAGGTCGACCGCTACCGGGCGAACCGTGCCTCGATCTCCTCCAGCGACTTGCCCTTGGTCTCCGGCAGCCAGAACGCGGCTACCAGGAAGAACACGAAGGTGCACGCCGCCCAGAACACGAACATGCTGGCGTAGCCGTAGTGGCCCACCGTGGGCAGGAAGATGGCGGCGATGGTGGTCGACACGAACTGGTTGATCAGCAGCGCGATGCTCATGCCATTGGAACGGATGCGGTTCGGCATCAGCTCCGACAGTGCCAGCCACACGCACACGCCGGGGCCGACCGCGAAGAACGCGACGAACACCAGGATGCAGGCGGCCACGGCCCAGCCGTGTGCCGGTGGCGGCACCGGGCCGATGCGCGCCTGTTCGATGCGCAGCGGCGCCTGCGCGGCACTGGCCGGGTCGGCGAACGGGTTCAGATGCAGCTTGCGGAAGAATGCGCCGATCACGCTGTCTGGCTGTACGGTGCCGGTGCGGTCGATACGCAGTTCGCGATCAATCAGGTTGTCGCTGCGCACGGCGCGCACATTGGTGAAGTCGCCGTAGGCGTACGACACGGTCAGCTGCAGCGGCCGGCCCTCGCTGTCGATGCCAGCACCGAGGCGCTGCCACTGGGCTTCATCCAGCACCAGCTGCAGGCCATCGCCGTTGACCGCCGCCTGCAACTGCGGCTGCACATCAGCGCGACCGCGCTCGGCCTGGAAGAACAGCGTGGCCGCGGCCAGCAGGGCCACGCAGATACCACCGCTGCCGAGCATCAGCAGGAACTTGCGGCCCTTGCGGTCGACCAGCAGCAACGCGACCACGGTCATCACCGCATTCAGCAGCTTGATCGCCACGTCGGCGCCGTTGGCCACTGAACCGGACAGGCCGGCCTGATTGAGGATGTTCACCGCGTAGGCCAGTACCGAGTTGATGCCGGTGGCCTGGGTGCAGGCCAGCACGACGCAGGCGAGCAGGAACGGCACCACGTAGCGGCGGCTGAGCAGCGGGTCGCGCTTGCTGTCGCTGCTGCTCGATTCCGGCGCCTGGATCTGCGCAAGGGTGGGCTCCACATCGGCAGCGGGCAGTACGCGATGCAGGCTGCGGCGGGCTTCATCAATGCGGCCCCGGCGTACCAGCCAGCGTGGCGATTCGGACAGCCAGAAGATGCCCGCGCAGAACAGCAGGCCCGGCGCCAGGCAGGTCCAGAAGATGGTGCGCCAGGCGTGGTCCTTCACCGTGAACAGTTCCTGCGCCTGCTGCGCGACCGGCAGCGAACGCACGGCTTCGGCGGCGGCATCGACGGCGTGGGCGTGGTACAGGCCGATCAGGGCTGCCAGCACCAGGCCAACGGTCAGCAGCAGCTGGAACATCGCCGCGCCGCGCCCACGTCGCTCGGGGCTGAGCACTTCGGCCAGGTACAGCGGAATCACTACGCCGATCAAACCGCCACTGATGCCCTGCAGCAGGCGGCCCAACAGCAGCGGCGTGTAGCCGGAGGCCAGTGCCATGATCGGAATCGAGGCGGTGAACAGCAGGCCGGCCAGCAGCATCGCGCCGCGGCGGCCGATCAGGTCGGCGATCATGCCGGCGAACAGCGAGGACAGCACGCTGCCCAGCAGTACCGCGGCCACCACGAAGCCAAGCTGCTGGCTGCTGAGCTGCCAGGCATGGCTGGCCGTTGCTTCCAGGTAGGGCAGGGCACCGGCGATGATGCCGATGTCGATGCCGTACAGCAGGCCGCCGAGGCCGCCGATGAAGAGCAGGTAGCGTACGGGCCAGCGCGGAGCGGTGCTTGCAGTCATCGGCAGTTCCTGTGGTAGCGCCGGGCCAGGCCAGGCGGCGGTTCGTCGCAGAGTGCATTCTGTAGAGCCGAGCCATGCTCGGCTGCTTTCCGTTCCGATATCGAGGTTCCCCATGCCGCGCTTCGTGCGGTGAGCCGAGCATGGCTCGGCTCTACAGGGAGCCCGCGCGGCATCCGGGCCGCATCGCTTGCGTCAGGTCAGATCGATCACGCGCCCACCAATGACCACCTGCTGCAGGCGCAGTTCGGTGTCCAGCACCACCAGGTCGGCACGGGCGTCGGGCGCGATGCGGCCGCGATCGCCCAGGCCCAGGTAGTCGGCTGGGAAGGTGGAAACACGTTGCGAAGCGTCGGCCAGCTCCAGACCCACGCGCACCAGGTTGCGCAGCGCCTGGTCCATGGTCAGCGCGCTGCCGGCCAGTGAACCGGTCGCCAGGCGCACGCAGCCGCCGCACTTGTGCACGCGCTGCTCGCCCAGCGCGTACTCGCCGTCGGGCATGCCGGTGGCGGCCGTCGCGTCGGTCACCGCATACAGGCGCGGGATCGCGCGCGCGGCCAGGCGGATCACGCCGGGATGGATGTGCTGCAGGTCGGGAATGATCTCGGCGTACTGTGCATGCGCCAGCGCCGCCGCGGCGATGCCGGGTCGGTAATGGTCGACACCGGTCATGCCATTGAACAGATGGGTGAAGCCGGAGGCGCCGGCCTGCAGCGCGGCTACGCCTTCCTCGTAGGTGCCGGCGCTGTGGCCGAGCTGCACGCGGATGCCCATCGCCGAAAGCGCGGGAATCAGTGCGGTGTGCCCGCCGATTTCCGGTGCCAGCGTCATCACTCGGATCGGCGCCAGTGCGTGCAGTTGCTGCACCAGCGCCAGCGTCGCCTCGATCGTACGGTTGGGCTGTGCACCGAGCCGCTGCGGGCTGATGAACGGTCCTTCCAGATGCACGCCGACGATGCGGGCGGCGTCGGCATCGGGCGCCGCCATCGTCGCAGCCACCCCCTGCAGCGCGTGCTCGATCTCATCCAGGCCGGCGGTCATGGTGGTTGCCAGCAGCGTGGTGGTGCCGAAGCGCAGATGGGTGCGCGCGATGGTGCGCGCCACGTCGCCGCCCTGCATCAGGTCCACCCCGGCCGCACCGTGCACATGCAGGTCGATGAAGCCGGGCAGGATGACCGGCAGCTGCAGGTCGTCAGCACCACTGTGGTCATCCACCTGCAGCTGGCGCACGTGTGAATCGAAGTGGACCTGGCCACGCCGCCAGCCCAGCGGGGTGAGGATGCGGCCATGCAGGGAACGGATGTCGGTCATGCGGGAGGCTCGGCAATGATCACTTCGATACCCAGCCGCTGCAGCCCTTCGCGGGTTGCGTCGTCGATGCCGGCGTCGGTGATGATGGCGTGGATCTGGTCGAGGCGGGCGATGCGGTGCAGGCTGACGCGGCCGAACTTGGAGGCGTCGGTCAGCACCACGATGCGGCGCGCGCGCTCGACCATGCGGTGGTTGAGGCGGGCTTCGGCCTCGTCGTGGGTGGTCAGGCCGAACTGCAGGTCCAGGCCATCCACGCCCAGGAACAGGGTGTCGAAGCTGTACGAGTTGAGGCTGGCCTCGGCCTGGCTGCCCTGCAGCGACAGCGACTGCTGGCGCAGCAGGCCACCGGTCAGCAGCACGGTGATGCCCGCGGCATTGGCCAGTTCCCAGGCGATGTTCAGGCCATTGGTCATCACCGTCACATCGCGATGCGCGCGCAGGTGGCGGGCCAGCGTCATCGTGGTCGAACCGGAATCGATGATGATGTTGTCGCCTGGCTGCACCAGGCGCGCAGCGCGCGCACCGATCGATTCCTTCAACGGCAGGTTCAGCGCGTCCTTCTCATGGATGTCCTGTTCCTGCGGCGGCGTGCGCACCAGGGTGGCGCCGCCGTGGGTGCGGTTGGCCAGGCCCTGCGACTCGAAGTGGGTCAGGTCGGCACGGATGGTTACCGCCGACACGCCGAAACGCTCGACCAGATCGGCCACCTGCACCGAGCCGTGCTCGATCAGCAGCTGCAGGATCTGTTGCCGGCGGGAGCGGGTGTTGCGCATGGCCATTCTCGGTTTCGCGGGGAAAGGTAGAGATTAGCCGTTCGCAGCAACTGCGGCAGCCGAACGTGCGTTCTGTATGCGGGTTCCGGCCTGGTTGGCGCTGCAGGCGCGCGCGTACTCGCCCAGGCACAGGCCGATGCGGTGCTGCACCAGCGCGGTGGGGGTGTTGGCCAGCGTGCCCTCACGCACGGCGCGGTACTGCTCCGGCAGGTACTGGCTGAGCAGCACCAGTGGCGGCGCGTGCTGTTCCAGGTTGGCGAACAGGGTCTGCACCGCCTGCACCAGCGCGGGCTCGCCCCAGTAGTAGCGGCAACGGTCACTGAAGGAGTAGCTGCGCAGCAGGCGCAGCGCGGCGTCATCGCCCTGGTAGTAGGACTGCCAGTACTTCGGCTGCGCCACCATCACCTCGTCCAGCACCTGCGGCAGGCGCGAGCACTGTGCCGCCGGCAGCAGTTCGGCCTCGATCGCGGCCAGCGCGAACAGCGCTTCGCGGTAGGCGAAGGTGGCCGCGGGCCCGACCTTGAGGATGGCGAAGTGGTCGCGTACCAGCGCGTGCAGGCCGCTCTCGCGCTGGTAGTCGGTGGAGTGCGCTTCGAACACGATGCGTGGCTGCTGTTCGAGGAAATCGGCCAGCGTACTGGCAGCGGCGGCGTCGTACTCGTGCACGCTGCTGTGGTCGAAGTCCACGCCCGGCTGCACCACCATCGCGATCACGCGCTCCCACGCATCGCGCAGCTGCGGGGTATCGAAGGCCTGCCGGTGGATGGCCAGGGTCTGCGCGGCGGCGGCCGGCGTGGTCACCTGCAGGCCCTCGGCCAGCGAGGCTTCGCCTCCGGGAATCGGCACTTCGGTACCGATCACGTAGACCGGCGGCGGCAGGCCATGTTCGGCGGCGGTGCGTTCGGCGATTTCGGCCAGCTCGGCCGAGCGCGCAGCGACGATGGCATCGGGCAGCGGCACCGGATCATCGGCGCAGGACATGCTGCAATCCAGATGGATCTTGTGGAAACCGGCGGCGACGTAGGCTTCGATCAGCACGCGCGCGTGGGTCATCGCTTCGGCCGCCGGGCGCTTCTGCCAGGCATTCGGGCCGAGGTGGTCGCCGCCCAGCATCAGCCGCTCGCGCGGGAAGCCTTCCTCATCGGCCAGGGTACCGACGTAGTCGCGGTACTGCGGCGGGGTCATGCCGGTATAGCCGCCGAACTGGTCGACCTGGTTGGAGGTGGCCTCGATCAGCAGCACGGTGCCATGCGCCAGGGCGACGTGCATGGCCGCGCGCAGCACCTGCTCGTTGCTGCAGCAGACGCTGTACAGGCCGACATTGGCGCCGGCGCGGTGGGAAGCAAGCAGGGTCTGCAACGGGGACATGGTCAGGCTCCGGAGATCAGGAAAACGAGCGTTGGCAGGCGAGCAGGGCGGCACCACGTGCGCCACCGGCATCGCCGAACCGTGGCGGCACGATCGGGGGGACCTGCACGCCATTGAACAGATGGGCGGCGATGGCGGCCGGCAGCTGCTGGTACAGCGGCGCGTACTGCGACAGGCCACCGCCGAGCACGATCACGTGGGGGTCCAGCGCCAGCACCAGCGCGGCCAGGCTGTGGCCGAGCAGGTCACGATGGATGTCCAGCGCCTTGCGTGCGCGCGCATCGCCGGCCTCGGCCAGGGCAATCACCGCGCTGGCGTTGGCGGCGCTGCCACCGAGATGGCGTTCGATCATTGCTACACCACTGCCGGAGACATAGCGCTCCACGCAGCCCTGCAGGCCGCAGCCGCAGTCCAGCAGCGGCAGGCCATGGCGCTGCAGCAGATGGCCGGGCACGCTCCAGTGGCCCCACTCGCCGGCCAGGCCGTTGAAGCCGGACAGCAGCCGGCCCTGCAGGCAGAAGCCACCGCCGGCACCGGTGCCGAGGATGGCGCCGAACATGCTGGGGTAGCCATCGGCGGCGCCGCCGTGCGCTTCCGACAGGGCAAAGCACTGCAGGTCATTGCCGAAATGCAGCGAGCGTTGCAGCCGCGCCTGCAGATCCTTCGCCACGCATTGGCCGGTCAGTGCGGGCACGTTCGCGCTGAGCTGGCGGCCGCTGCGGCGGTCACGCACGCCGGGCAGGGCAATGCCGATGGCCGCATCATTCCGGCCCAGCGCGGCGTCGGCCTCGGCCACCAGCGTCACCACGGCCTGCAGGAAACCATCGTAGTCGCCCTGCGGCGTGGCCACGCGGCGGCGCCAGGTGACCTGCATCGCTGCATCGCACGCCACCAGCTCGATCTTGGTGCCGCCGATGTCGATGCCGTAGCAGGCGTGGGCGATCAGCTCAGCCATGGTGGATGGTGACGCCCTTGACGACGCGGTTGACGGTGCCATCCGGGAACGGGTTGTCCGGGGTCAGTCCCAGCGCGGCCGAGCGCTGCAGCGCGAACAGCTGCGCGAAGCCCAGCCACACCGGTGCCAGCCACGGATCGTCCAGCGCCGGTACGGTGAGGGTGTAATCGTCATCGGCGCCGATATCCGAATGCGGACCAATCGCCAGCACCTGCCCGGCCACGCCATCGCGGCGCAGTTCTTCCAGCAGGTCCTGCTCGTAGCGGCGCGCGAGCGGCTGCACGCTGCGCAGCGCCACCACCAGGGTGTTGCCATCCAGCGTCGACTTGGGGCCGTGACGGAAGCCCAGCGGCGTGTTGGCCAGCGCCAGAACGCGGCCAGCGGTCAGCTCCAGCACCTTCAGTGCACACTCGCGGGCCAGCGCTTCCAGCGGGCCGCTGCCAAGGTAGATCACGCGGTTGAACGGGCGCTGCGCAAGCGTTGCCACTGGTGCGTCCCACTGCGCCTGCCCTTCGCGGGCCAGCGCGGCGATCTGCTTCAGGCGCGCCACGCGCGCATCCCACGGCGAGCGATCGAACACCGTCGGTGCGGCCAGCAGCATGCAGGTCAGGCTGCTGGTCATGGCGAAGGCACGATCGCAGCTGGCCGACGGCATCAGCAGGGTGCAGGTATCGGCACGACCGGCGCCACGGCGGGCCAGTTCGCCATCGGCGTTGCAGGTGATATCGAGGAAGCGCGCGTCGTCCACGTCGCTGCGCACGCGATCCACCGCTGCCACGCTTTCCGGGCTGGAGCCACTGCGGCCGAACGACACCAGCAGGGTCGGGCGGTCACGCTGCAGGTACAGCGCCGGGTGGGTCAGCAGGCTGGTGGTGTGCACCACGCGCACCTCGGCCGGCCACTGTGCGTTGATCGCGTCAGCCACCATCTCGGCGATGAAGCCGGAACTGCCGGCGCCGGTGAACAGCACGCGCTGGTTGGAATTGTTGAGGCTGTCGCCAAGGAAGGCCTGCAGGCGGTCGCGGGCACGCGACAGGTCCTGTGCGAGTGCTTCCCACAGCGCAGGCTGCTGGGCGATTTCGGTTGCGGTGTCGGCTCCGCCAAGGCGCTGCCAGGCGGACACATCGGAAAGCAGGGTGACGTCCATTCGGAGGTTCCAGTTGGGCCAGCGCACCATCTGCGTTTTCTTTCGAAATGTCAAACATCGAAAGTAAAAAGAAAGAAAATGGCCGAGTCGCTTTCCCAGTCGCGGCATGACCAGGAAAACGAAAGGACGGGTCAAATGCCGTATCGCACAATGCTTAACAGGCGACTGCAAGCGCTTACACAAAGTATTGCGACGCAACAACTTTCGTTTCAATGGAATATATCTTCCTTTTTCCTTTCAATTTGTTGACATCTTTCGAACCGCTGCCCTAGAGTCGGCCCAATCGCTTTCGAAACGCCCGGTGAACGGGTTGGGAGTCCGCGTGGAAAACTGCGTTCGTCGCTCGGCGCTGATGCTGGCCCTGGTGCCGGCCTTGATGCTGGCGTCCATGACGGCCCGGGCCGAGCCGGTCGGCAACCTGCGATCGGTCAGCGCCAGCGCCAGCCGCGACGGCGTGCAGGGCTGGGACCTGCAGACCGACAAGGGCGCGCGCATCCGCATTGAACTGCCGGCGACTGACATCATCCGCGTGCAGGCCGGCCGCAACGGCACGTTGACCGGCGCCGGCGACAAGGCCGCACCGATCGTTCTGCCGCAGCCCAAGGCGAACGTGCAGGCGCAGCTGGAAGAAGACGCGCAGGAAATCCGCGTGCGTACCGACGCACTGGTCCTGCATGTGCAGCGGCAGCCGCTGCGCCTGCGCCTGGAACGTCTGGACAACGGCCAACCCACCGCGCTGTGGCAGGAACTGCAGCCGCTGGACCTGGAGGCCACGCAGAGCGTGCAGGTGCTGTCCTCGCAGGCCGATGAGGGCTATTTCGGGGGCGGCCAGCAGAATGGCCGTTACCAGTTCAAGGGCCGCGAGCTGGAAGTGTCCTATTCCGGCGGCTGGGAAGAGGGTGACCGCCCCAGTCCTGCACCGATGCTGCTGAGCAGCCGTGGCTGGGGCATGCTGCGCAATACGTGGAGCGATGGCAGCTACGACCTGCGCCAGCCCGACCAGGCCACGCTGCTGCATCGCGAAGACCGTTTCGACGCGTACTACTTCGTCGGCGCCGACCTGCCCAAGCTGATCGAGCGCTACACCCAGCTGACCGGCCGCCCGAACATGGTGGCGCGCTGGGCGCTGTCCTACGGCGATGCCGACTGCTACAACGACAGCGACAACAGCAAGAAGCCCGGCACCGTGCCCGAAGGCTGGAGCGACGGCCCGACCGGCACCACGCCGGATGTGATCGACAGCGTGGCCAAGCAGTACCGCGCCCACGACATGCCCGGTGGCTGGATCCTGCCCAATGATGGCTACGGCTGCGGCTACAAGCAGTTGCCGGAAACGGTGAAGGGGCTCGCCGGCTACGGCTTCCGCGCTGGCCTGTGGACCGAGAACGGCGTCGACAAGATCGCCTGGGAAGTCGGCAAGGCCGGCAGCCGCGTGCAGAAGCTGGACGTGGCCTGGACCGGCAAGGGCTATCAGTTCGCGATGGATGCCAACCGCCAGGCGTTCAACGGCATCCTCGACAACTCCGATTCGCGCCCGTTCCTGTGGACGGTGATGGGCTGGGCCGGTATCCAGCGCTACGCCGTCGCGTGGACCGGCGACCAGAGCAGCAGCTGGGATTACATCCGCTGGCACGTGCCGACCCTGGTCGGTTCGGGCCTGTCCGGCATGGCCTACGCCAGTGGCGACGTCGATGCAATCTTCGGCGGCAGCGCCGAGACCTTCACCCGCGACCTGCAGTGGAAGGCGTTCACGCCGGTGCTGATGGGCATGAGCGGCTGGTCGTCGAATGCGCGCAAGCACCCGTGGTGGTACGACGAGCCGTACCGCAGCATCAACCGCGATTACCTGAAGTTGAAGATGCGCCTGACCCCGTACATGTACGGGTTGGTGCACGAGGCCGCGCAGACCGGCGCACCGCCGGTGCGGGGGCTGATGTGGGACTACCCGCGCGACCCGCATGCACAGGATGAGACCTACAAGTACCAGTTCCTGCTCGGCCGCGACCTGCTGGTGGCGCCGGTGTACCGCAGCCAGGCCGCCAGCCGTGGCTGGCGCCGCGACATCCACCTGCCGGCCGGGGGGTAGATCGACTACTGGGACGGCCGCCGCGTGCAGGCCGGTGCCGACGGCCGCCAGCTGGACCGCCAGGTGGACCTGGCCACGCTGCCGGTGTTCGTGCGTGCCGGTGCGATCCTGCCGATGTACCCGTCGATGCTGTTCGATGGTGAAAAGCCGCTCGATGAAGTGACCTTCGACCTGTACCCGCAGGGCGATTCGCAGTACACGTTGTACGAAGACGATGGCAACACGCGCCGTTACCAGCAGGGCGAGTCGAGCACGCAGCAGATCCGCGTGCAGGCGCCTGCACTGGGCAGTGGCCCGGTGCAGGTGCAGATCGACGCGGTGCAGGGCCAGTACAACGGCCAGCTGGCGCAGCGTCGTTATGGCCTGCGCGTGCTCAGCCGGCAGGCGCCGCGTGCAGTGCAGGCCGATGGCCGCGCCTTGCCGGCGCTGGCCGATGCGGCGGCGTTCAACGGTGCGGCTGAAGGCTGGTACTTCGATGCCAAGGAGCGCCGTGGCACGCTGCACGTGCGTACCGCTACCCAGGACATCCGCCAGCCGCTGCAGCTGCAGCTGGACTTCGCGGTGGCCGCTGCGGCCGCCGACGATGCCTATCCGGCCGCGCCGGTACTCGGCCGCGAACTGCCTGCAGACAGCCTGCTGGTGGTCAACCGCCCGGCCGAGGAGCCCGGCCATGCGCTGGAGAACGCCTTCGATGACGATCCCAACACCTGGTTCCGCAGCGTGCGCAACCAGGCCGTGCGCACCGGCGCGCACGAGTGGGTGATCGGCTTCGGCGAGCGCAGGATGATCGATGGCATCGACATCGCGCCGCGCAACGACAAGAACTGGAAGCACGGCCAGGTGCGCGATTACGAGGTGTACCTGGGCGACAGCAATGGTGAGTGGGGCGAGCCGATCGCCCGTGGCCGCCTGCAGCTGAAGGAAGGCGTGCAACGCATCGACTTCCCGGCCCATGCCGGCCGCCTGCTGCGCTTCCGCGTCCTGAGCGTGCAGAACCCGGAAGGCGATGGCGCCAGCAGCACCGATCCGATGGTTACGGCCGCACAGGGCAGTGGCCGCGCCTTCGATGCGCTGCAGCCGCGCGACGTCGGCCCGATCGCACTGTCCACCTTCCACATTCTCGAACACCAGGAACCGGAGCGACCGGCCCGGCAGCGCTATCTCTCCGAGCTGCCGGTGCCGGCCGCGCTGGCCAGCCAGCTGCGTACCGACCAGTCCTTCCGTGGCGACGCCGGCATGCGCATGAACGGCCTGCAGTTCCGCCGTGGCCTGGGGGTCGGCGCCAACAGCCGCATCGATCTGCGCCTGCAGGGCGGCTGGCACCTGCTGCGTGCCGACCTCGGCATCGACGACGCCTGCCGCAACGCCGGCGGCCTGCAGTTCCAGGTATGGGGCGACAACCGCCTGCTGTACGACAGCGGCCTGGTGAAGGCGCCCGGCGTGGTCAAGCCGGAGCTGGACATCCGTGGCCTTTCCACCCTGAGCCTGCGCACGCTGGGTGCGCAGGGCAGCCAACCCGCCCAGGTCTGTGCCAACTGGGCCAACGCCGTACTGATCGGCCAGGAGGGCGACTCCGCCAGCATCGTCGCCCCATGACCCCCACGTA
>NZ_JBAWUK010000040.1:0-44990 GCF_037079935.1 Stenotrophomonas maltophilia group sp. Smal12
CCCCCCCCCCCCCCCCCCCCCCCCCCCCCCCCCCCCCCCCCCCCCCCCCCCCCCCCCCCCCCCCCCCCCCCCCCCCCCCCCCCCCCCCCCCCCCCCCCCCCCCACCCCCCCCGCCCACCCCCACCCGGCGGCGCCCGCCCGGCCCCCCCCGCCCGGGGGCTCGCCTCTACAGGCGGCGCATCACATGCCCGGACTGCGGTAGATCCACGCCATGCGTGGATGCACCCCCAGCCGGTACAATCACCGCTCTGTTTTCCCCCAAGCACCGGAGCGACCCATGTCCCGCCAGATCATCAACACCGAAAAGGCCCCCGCCGCCATCGGCCCGTACTCGCAGGCCGTGCGCGCCGGCAACACCGTGTATTTCTCCGGCCAGATCCCGCTCGACCCGGCCACCGGCGACATCGTCGGCGCCGGTGACGTCGAAGCACAGGCCCGCCGCGCCTTCGACAACCTCAAGGCCGTGGCCGAAGCCGCAGGTGGTTCGCTGGACAAGGTCGTGCGCCTGGGCCTGTACCTGACCGACCTGGGCGAGTTCGCCAAGGTCAACGCGGTCATGCAGGACTACTTCCAGGCCCCGTACCCGGCCCGTTCCACCATCGAAGTCTCCGGCCTGCCGAAGGGCGCCAGCTTCGAGGTCGACGCGGTGATGGTCATCGACTGACCGCCACGTGGCACGCAAGGCGGCGGTCACCCCGGTCCTGTCACCGTCCGGCGAAGCATCCCTGGCGATGCTCGCCGGCGTCGGTCCGGCCGTGGCCGCCAAGCTGCAGGCGCGTGGCCTGGCCACCCTGCAGGATCTCTGGCTTCACCTGCCGCTGCGCTATGAAGACCGGACCCGGCTGACCCGCATCGAAGACCTGCGCAACGGCGTGCCGGCGCAGGTGGAAGGGCGGGTGGTCGCGGTCGAGCGCGGCATGCGCTACCGGCCGATGCTGAAAGTGGCGGTGGAAGACGAAGGGCAGGGCACCCTGGTGCTGCGCTTTTTCCACTTCCGCCAGCAGCAGGTCGGGCAGTTCGCGGTCGGCACCCGGCTGCGCTGCTTCGGCACGCCCAAGCCCGGCCACTTCGGCCTGGAAATCGTCCATCCCAGCTACCAGGTGCTGGGCCGCAACGACGATCCCGAACTCGGCGACCGCCTCGACCCGGTGTATCCCACCGTCGAAGGGGTCGGCCCGATGACCATGCGCAAGCTGATCGGCCAGGCGCTGGACCGCCTGCCCGAGGAGAGCGCGCTGGAATTGCTGCCCAGCGGCTGGCTCGATGGCCTGGGCCTGCCTTCGCTGCGCAGCGCGCTGCTGACCGTGCACCGGCCACCGCCGGATGCCGATCTGGCCGCGTTGGCCGCCGGTACCCACCCGGCGCAGCGTCGCCTGGCGATGGAAGAACTGCTGGCCCATCACCTCAGCCTGCGCCGCCAGCGCATTGCCTTGCAGGCACACCATGCGCCGCCGCTGGCCGGTCCTGGCAAGCTGGCCAAGGCGCTGCTGAAGCAGCTGCCGTTCGCGCTGACCGGCGCGCAGGCACGCGTGTTCAAGCAGATCCGTGAAGACCTCGCGCGCCCCAGCCCGATGCTGCGGCTGGTGCAGGGCGACGTCGGCTCCGGCAAGACGGTGGTGGCCGCGCTGGCCGCCATGCTGGCGGTGGAGCAGGGCAAGCAGGTTGCGTTGGCCGCACCCACCGAACTGCTGGCCGAGCAGCACCTCAACAATCTGCGCGGCTGGCTGGAACCGCTCGGTGTGCGCATCGCCTGGCTGGCCGGCAAGGTCACCGGCAAGGCGCGCGCCAAGGTGATGGAGCAGGTCGCCAACGGCGAAGCACAGGTGGTGGTCGGTACCCACGCGCTGATGCAGGAGGCGGTGGTGTTCCAGGACCTGGCGCTGGCCATCGTCGACGAGCAGCACCGCTTCGGCGTGCACCAGCGCTTGGCCCTGCGCGACAAGGGCGCGGGCGGCAACAGCGTGCCGCACCAGCTGGTGATGACCGCCACGCCGATTCCGCGCACGCTGGCGATGTCCGAGTACGCGGACCTGGATGTGTCGGCGATCGACGAACTGCCGCCGGGACGTACACCGGTGCAGACGGTCGCGCTCAACAATGATCGTCGCCCGGAGCTGATCGAGCGCATCGCACTTGCCTGCCAGGAAGGGCGGCAGGTGTACTGGGTGTGTACGCTCATCGAGGAAAGCGAAGAGCTGGATGCCACCCCGGCGCAGGCCACCTACGAATCACTGCAGGCGCTGCTGCCCGGTGTTCGCGTCGGGCTGGTGCATGGCCGCCTCAAGGCCGCCGAGAAGCTTGCGACGATGGTGGCGTTCAAGGCCGGCGAGATCGACCTGCTGGTGGCGACCACCGTGATCGAAGTGGGCGTGGACGTACCGAACGCCTCGCTGATGGTGATCGAGAACGCCGAGCGCCTCGGCCTGGCCCAGCTGCACCAGCTGCGTGGCCGCGTGGGCCGCGGTTCGGCGGTGTCGCGCTGCGTGCTGCTGTACCAGGCACCACTCTCGCAGATGGCGCGTGAGCGCCTGCAGACCATGCGCGAAACCAACGATGGTTTCGTCATCGCCGAGAAGGACCTGGAACTGCGCGGCCCCGGCGAACTGCTCGGGACGCGCCAGACCGGCCTGGCCGGTTTCCGCATTGCCGACCTGGCCCGCGACGCTGGCCTGCTGCCCGGCGTGCATGAATTGGCCGAGCGCCTGTTGGCCCAGCAACCGGCCCTGGCTGATCGCGTGGTGCAGCGCTGGATCGGCACCGCGGTGCGTTACGCCTCGGCCTGATCCCTGTAGAGCCGAGCCCATGCTCGGCTGCCGTTCGCGCTGCGCGCGGGAGTCGAGCATGGTTCGACGCTACAGACAGCCTTTTCGATCATCTCGCGGATATGTCGACCAAGGTCGACACCTACCAAGAGCGGTAGCGATCTGTCGAAGGCGCGGTGGGGCCGGTTGCGGGGGCGTGAGCCGCATGGATGCGGCGACCGAGCTTACATGGACGTACTTGCAGCGTCCCCCGCAACCGGACCCACCCCGCCATCGCTCAGGAAACCAGCTTTTGCCGTTGCCGTTGCTCCTGCCTCTGCGGGTGCAGGGCGCAGCCCTGCCAGAACCCCAACCTCCGTACTTGCAACGGTCATCATCCCGGTCCACACTTCGTTGCCGATCTGAAGACGGCAATAATGACCCACAAGATCCCCCTGTTGATCGACACCGATCCCGGTGTGGACGACGCCTTGGCCCTGCTGATGGCCTTTGCCGATGAACGGCACGACGTGGTCGCCCTGACCATCGCCGCCGGCAATGTCGGCCTCGAATACACCGTCCGCAACGCCCTCAAGCTCTGTGACATCGTCGGCCGCCCCGACGTACCGGTGTTTGCCGGCAGCCCGGATCCGCTGCTGCACCCCTCCGTTGACGCTGCCCACGTGCATGGCCGTGATGGCTACGGCGACGTGGACCTGCCGCCGCCGAGCCGCCAGGCCGAGGCCGAGCACGCGGCCCTGGCCATCCTGCGCCTGTCGCACGAACACGCCGGCGAACTGATGCTGGTGATGTTGGGCCCGCTGACCAATCTGGCGCTGGCACTGAAGCTGGACCCGACCCTGCCCCAGCGCATCAAGCGCATCGTGGTGATGGGCGGTGCGGTTACCTGCCACGGCAACATCACCCCGGCAGCCGAATTCAACATTGCCTTCGATCCGGAAGCCGCGCACGTGGTGTTCACCTCGTTCAAGCACCTGCTGGTGTCGGACTGGGAGGCCACCGTTGCCCACGGCCTGCCGCTGGAGGACGCCGAGAAATGGCTGCAGGCCGATTCCGATCGCGCCCGCTTCTACGAACTGATCTCGCGCAAGACCCGCGCGCTGTCGGAAGATGCCAAGGGCGGCCGCTGGTATACCGCCGATGCGGTGGCCATGGCGTGGGCGCTGAATCCGGAAGGGCAGCTGCAGGTCGAGTCGCGGCCGCTGAACGTCGAGCTGAATGGCACGTTCAGCCGCGGCGCCACCATCGTCGACTGGAACCGCCAGACCGGCCAGCCGGACAACTGCGATCTGCTGATGGCCTACGACCAGCAGCGTTTCGAGGCCCTGGTGCGCCAGGCTCTGGGCGCGGACTGACGTCCGTTGCCCCGCACCGGTTGCCCCGAGCGGCAACCGGTGCTTATAATGCCGCTCTTGACCACCAGCCCATTTACGGTGTGAGCCCATGAAGGCCGATATCCATCCGAACTACCGCGACGTCGTCTTCCATGACGTCACCTCCGATTTCAAGATCCTGACCCGCTCCACCATGGCGACGAAGGAAACCATCCAGTGGGAAGACGGCAACGAATACCCGCTGGTCAAGGTTGAAATTTCCTCGGCTTCGCACCCGTTCTACACGGGCAAGCACAAGGTCATCGACACCTCGGGCCGTATCGACAAGTTCCAGAAGCGCTACGCGCGCTGATCTGTCGATCCAGCTTCGAACCGACGGCCGCGCTCTGCGCGGCCGTTTGTTTTTCCCCAACGCCAACCCAACGGGCGTTTGGATGGACGGAACACTGCGTTCGTGTGACAACGCTTTTGCCGATCCGGGCAGCTCAACGGCCGGTGTCTGGCCGCCTGTCGTATACGACTTCCGTCTAGCACCCGACAAATGCTGCTGTGCGATAATGACATGATCCCCGGCACAGGCCGAGGACGTCATTCACGTGCCTGACCAATGCGCTTGGGCAGGCGCCTTCCCATGAAGGAGCGCACACAGTGTCCGATCTTGATCAGGTCACGCTCAACGCCGGCGATAAGTCCGTCGTTCTGCCCGTCATCAAACCCACCCTTGGCAACGACTGCGTCGACATCGCGAAGCTGACCAAGGAAACGGGTTTCTTCACCTACGATTCCGGCTTCACCGCGACGGCCAGCTGCAAGTCCGCCATCACCTACATCGACGGCGACAAGGGCGTGCTGCTGTACCGCGGCTACCCGATCGAACAGCTGTCGGAAAAGTCGAGCTACGTCGAAGTGGCCTACCTGCTGATCAACGGCGAGCGCCCGAGCGCCGAGCAGCTGAAGGCCTTCACCGATGAGCTGACCGCCGAAGCCAACGTCGATGAGTCGATCAACACCCTGATCGGCAGCTTTGCCAAGGATGCCCACCCGATGGCGATCCTGGCGGCCGCGATCGCGCAGCTGTCGGCCATCTACCACGACTCGCTGGACCTGTCCGACGCCGAGCAGCGCCGCAAGGCCGCCGTGCGCCTGATCGCCAAGGTGCCGACCCTGTCGGCGCTGATCTACCGCCACGGCAAGGGCCTGCCGGCCAACAAGCCGGACACCTCGCTGGACTACGTCAGCCGCTTCCTGAAGCAGACCTTCGAGTCCGCTGACGGCCAGTACGACCTGAACCCGGACGTGGTCAAGGCACTGGACCTGCTGTTCATCCTGCATGCCGACCACGAGCAGAACGCCTCGACCTCGACCGTGCGCCTGGTCGGCTCGACCGGTGCCAACCCGTACGCGTCGGTCGCTGCGGGCGTCACCGCGCTGTGGGGTCCGGCCCACGGCGGTGCCAACGAAGCCGTGCTGAAGATGCTCGAAGAGATCGGCAGCGCCGACAACGTCGAGTCCGCCGTGGTCAAGGCCAAGGACAAGACCTCCGGCTTCCGCCTGATGGGCTTCGGCCACCGCGTCTACAAGAACTTCGACCCGCGCGCCAAGGTCATCGGCGAGATGACCAGCAAGGTGCTCAAGCAGCTGGGCGTGCAGGATCCGCTGCTGGACGTGGCCGTGAAGCTGGAACAGGCTGCGCTGCAGGACGAGTACTTCGTCGCCCGCAAGCTGTACCCGAACGTCGATTTCTACAGCGGCATCATCTACAAGGCGCTGCAGATCCCGACCGAAATGTTCACCGTCATGTTCGCCCTGGGCCGTACTTCCGGCTGGGTGTCGCATTGGCTGGAACAGCAGGTCGATCCGGAAATGAAGATCGGCCGTCCGCGCCAGGTCTACACCGGCAGCGACGTGCGCGACTACCAGGGCTGATCGCCCGCAGCAGATTTGCTGAGAACGCCCCGCATCCGCGGGGCGTTTTTTTTTGTGCCCTGATCGTCTTCGGCGGATGGCGACCGCGGAACGTTGGTCCGCACGATAAGAGCCCGCTTCCGGATCTGAACGCGTTCTGACAATGAATGTCGCATTCACATCTTTTCGGATCTATTGCATGGGTATCACGTCGAAGGCGATAGAACCTGTGCGTACTCATCCCTGTGTGGAGAACGCCATGAACCGACTGCTCGCCATCGCTTTTATCGCCACGCCGCTGGCCCTGCTGAGCCCGCAGGCCTTCGCGCAGTACACCGGGCCGGGGGCAGGGGCCGCTGCCAGCACGGTCGCTGACGCACGTGCGCAGCGCGATGATCATCCGGTGGTGCTGCGTGGCACCCTCACCGCCAAGATCGGTGACGAGCGCTACCAGTTCCGTGATGCCAGCGGCCAGATCGAGGTCGAGATCGATGACGAAGACCTGCCGCCGCAGGCCATCGGTGCCGACACCGTGGTCGAGCTGCGTGGCAAGGTCGACACGCATCGCTTCAAGCCCACCGACATCGATGTCGATCACGTCACCGTCGTGCCTGCAGGTTGAAGCGAACGGCAGCCGAGCGTGGGTTCGGCTCTACAAATTCAATGCAATGAGGTTTGTTGCATTGAACCGATGAGGGAAATTGCATAACCCTCAAACATTGAGCGAATTCAAGAATTCCCCTTAACGTTCAACGTTTTAGGAATGCTTGAATGGCCTGCATGGCAATGGATTTCTAACATTCTCTCCGTCGCCCGCACCCATCCCCGCGGGCGATGCTTCCCTCCCTTTTCTCCTTGGGGAGGGGAGCTTTCATATTCCCCCTTTGTCCGAGAGAGACAACCATGCACGCCATCATCAAGAAGGCCGCGCTCGCGGCAGCGCTGGCCACCGCTTCGCTGTCCGCGCACGCGCTGGAAACCAAGATCTCCGTCTATGCCGACGTCGACCCGACCCTGGCACTGCTGCGTGATGACGGCACCCCGTTGCCGGACCTGGTCACGCTGACCCACGATCCGCTGCGCGGCCTGATTCCGGACACGCAGCGCGTGCGCATTCACTCCAATGATGACACCGCGGATATCGAGGCACGCATCGACGGTGCGTTTGCCCTCGCAAATGAGACCGGCACCGTCACCGTGCCGATGACCATCAGCCTCAACAATCGCGCACTGGGTGCCGCCGCCATCGAATACGAGGCAGTCGACCTGTTCACCGGCGCCGGCTCGACCCCGGGCGCCTCGATCTCGATGCCGTTGACCATCGCCCAGGCCACCCCGGCCCCGATCACCACCAAGGGTCGCTACAGCGGCATCGTCAACGTCGTGCTGAACCAGAAGGCCACCACGCCGTAATCCCCGCGCCGGCCCGGCTCCCGGGCCGGCCGCTTCTCCAGCGGTACCCTCATGACCTCACACGCCCCCGCCGTCACCCGGCTGGCGGTCGCGCTCGCCCTGGCGTTGTCCACTCCGCTGGCGGCCGCGCGCGGCGTCCCGCCCGGTTTCGAAGATCTGGTCGAAGGACAGACCGAACAACTCGACATCCGGCTGTTCGGCCGCTCGGCCGGGCTGTCGCCGGTGCGCGTCACCCTGGAGCATGTGCAGCTGGAAGATCCCGCGCGCGTGCTGCAGGCACTGGACCTGCCCGCCGAGGCGCAGGCCGCGCTGCTGCCGGCGCTGTCGCAGCCGCTGCCACGCAACAGCCACCTGGCCTGCCGCTTCGGTGGCGCCGAGGCCGGTTGCGGCTATCTGGATCCCCCGGAAGACCCTGCGGCCGCGCGCGCGCTGTATGACGAAGGCGAGGGCGCCGTGCGCCTGTTCGTGGCGCGCAAGTGGATCGGTGGCGAGCCCGCCGCGGAACGCTTCCACGCGCTCAGCAGCAATGCCGAGAACGCTTTCCTGCACCAGCAGGTGCTCAACCTCACCGGTGGGCGCGACTACCAGTCGTTCAGTGCGCGCGGCACCGGCGTCCTCGGCCTGTTCCAGCGGGGCCATATGTCCGCCGACTGGTACTTCACCCAGCAGCGCTACCGCAGCAACGGTGGCGATGCGCATTTCGAATTCGACAACGTCTATTACCGCCATGACCTGGGCCAGCAGTACTACCTGCAGGCCGGGCGCATGGACCGCCGCAACCTGTCCAGCCCACAGGGCGGCACCTTCGGTTTCAGCATGCTGCCGCTGGACCGCTTCGACGGTGCCCGCGTGGGCACCACCCAGGCTTACGTGGACAGCGATGCTGCCGTGCAGGCCTCGCCATTGACGGTCCTGCTCGCCCGCGATGCGCGCGTGGACGTGTTCGACGGCGAGCGCCTGCTGCAGACCTACTACCTGCAGGCCGGCATCAACCAGATCGATACCCGCAACTTCCCGTTCGGCAGCTACCTGGTGCGCATGCGCATCTACGAGGATGGCGTGCTGGTGCGTACCGAAGAGGCCCCCTTTGACAAGGGCGGCGATTGGACCGACAGCCAATGGCAGTGGTTCGTGCAGGGTGGCCGCCGCAACGAGCGCCGCAGCGACCGCTTCGATGGTGAGCAGGTAACGGTGGCCGGCACGCGCGTGCCATTGGCTCGCGATCTGGCGGCCACTGCGGGCGTCGCCCACCTGGGCGGGCACAGCTATGGCGAACTGCGGATCGACCTGCGCCGCGTGCTGGCCACGCAGGAGATGCGCGCAACGTTCAGCGGCATGCGCGGCAGCGATGGCAGCCACGGCCAGCAGCATCAGCTGTCATACCGGCGCAAGGCCTCCTGGAACATCTACCAGCAGCGCATGCGCGGCAAGGCCTGCCAGTTCGAGGCCGATGCACGGGACCGCCTGGGCTGCACCAACTCGCTCAGCGGATCGGTCTCGCTGCCGATCGCCGGTGGTACGGCGTACCTGGGGTACACCCGGCGCCAGACCTGGCGCACCGGTTGGAGCCGTCCCGGTGACGATGATCCGTTGGCGCCACTGGATCCGTTCCTGCCGCCGCAACCGCTGCAACCGCACCGTGAGCCGCAGCTCAGCCGCACCTGGCAGGCCAGCTTCAGCCGCAGCCATCGTTGGCAGGATTTCAGCGTCTCCACGCGGCTGGGCCTGTGGCAGCAGCACAGCCACGACAGTGCCCGTGACACCCGCACGCGCGACCGTGGCATCTACCTCAACGTAAGCTTCACCCGCCTGCAGCGCAGCCATGTTGGCAACGGCCAGCGCCGCTATGCGGTGGACATGCGCCAGCCGCAGCACCAGCGGCCGGAGATCAACTACAGCGTCGGCCAGAGCTATCGCCAGGAGGTGGACGCGCAGTTGCGTGAGCTGACCTCCGAGCTGCGCGCCAACAACAACGACCGCTACAGCGCATCGCTGGGCGGGCAGCTGCAGAACCGCTACGGACAGACCGGCGCCACCGTGGCGTACTACCAGCAGCATGGCCGCAGCGAGACCGCTTACAGCGGCACGCACAGCTCCGCCTTCGCGCTGGGCCGGCGCGGTGCCTACTGGGGCGCAGGCACCGGCGCCGACGCCGGGCTGGCGGTACAGGTAGCCGCCACCGATGACCTGGACCTGCAGGGCGTGGCGGCCGAACTGCAGGTGAGCGGCGCGGGCCGGCAACGGCTGCAGATCGGCGAGCGCCGGCTGCTGCCGTTGGCCGCCTACCAATCGCACCGGGCCGAACTGCAGGACGCCAGCATCGACACCAGCATGGCCGCCATCCGCGTGAGCGGCGCAGGCGGTGCGCGCCCGATGTTCCTGGCGCCAGGACGGCTGATGCGCATGCCGGTGCCGATCGAAGTGACCTATACCTTCATCGGCACCGCCCGCACGCTTGCCGGCGTGCCGCTGGGCGGCGCCCGCATCCTCAATGCGCCGGTACCCGGCACCAGCGCCAATGGCGGCTTCGTCGCCGACTTCCCGCGTCGCGAGACAACGCTCTACCTGCTGCAGGACGACCGCCTGCTGCACTGCCCGCTGCAGGTGCGCGAGCGCCGCCAGGTGGTGCTGCTGGTCGGCGCCGTGCGCTGCGAACCGCTGGCCATAGCCCAGCTGCCGGCGGAGATCCGCCAGCAGGCCCGCGTCACCCGGCTGCTGCAGGAACGCGCGCTGATTGCTGCCACGCCCCAGACCGCTGCTGCAGGAGGAACGCCATGAGCCGGCGTGTGTTGTTCGTGTTGATGCTGGTGTGCGCGCTGGCCGTGCTGATGCCACGGGCATGGGCGCAGTGGCCGCCGGAGACACATCCCACCGATCAGAGCCGGGACATCGTGATGTCGTGGGACCGCTCGGCCGTGCCCGGCGACGTGGAGCTGTGGGCGCCGAGGACGGTGCTGGGGTTCAGTCATGACGTGGCGATGAAGTACGGGCAGATCCATGTGGTGTGTGGGTCATTCACGGACCCAGAGTTCGGCAGATGCCGGACGGAAGGGATTGGAGGGGAGCTCACCGTTCCCTCGGAGGTTGTCATTCGCTTGGTTGAGCAAAGAACGGGTCTACGAAACGACATTCGCATGGTCGGGTATCTGGAGCGTTCGATGACCGACCGCAGTTGCACGGGTGACTTCTGGCAACCGGGGGTCCGGCCGCTATTTGCATCACGCTTGGACTATTGCGGTACCGGCGAAGCAATTGGTACCGGCGCCGCGTTGACCTTGTCAGAAGCTGAGCTGGCGCGACTTGTCGCAGGCCACTGGAAGGCCACGATGCGCCTGAACATCAAGGCCGACCCAGCCGCAGCTCCTGTCGCCACCGCCACCTTCAACTTCGATTTCACCGTCACCGACTACGACGCGATCTCGATCTACTTCCCGGCCTTCGACACCATTGCGCCGCTGGTCAACATGGACCTGCGCTACGACCCCATCAAGCAGATGGTGGGCGGCCGCAAGCAGCTGGAGATGTGCCTCTACGACGGCCTCGGCTCGCAGAGCGAGTTCCTCGGCGTCACCGTGCGCGACAGCGGGCCGCGCCCGCCACCCGGCAGCGACTTCGCGGTCTGGCACCGCGATGGTGGCAGCGACGACCGCCAGCGCCTGGACTACCACGTCAGCCTGAACTACGGCGGGCGCGATATCCGCATGCGGCATGGCGTGGAAGAACTGCTGCATGGCATCGACAGCGCCGAACTGCGCCTGGTCATGCTGCCCGGCATCAGCCAGCCGGTCTATTGCGTGCCCACGCCGCTGACATTGCTGACACCTCCCACCCCTGTCGCCAGCAAGCGCCCCGGTCTCTACGAGGGCGAGCTGACGGTGGAACTGCGCGTACCCACCGCCAAACCCTGATCCCACACGGAGCCTGCCATGAACAAACTGATCGTCTGGATGCTGCCGTTGAGTGCGCTGCTTGCGCCATCAGCACACGCCAACCTGTCCATCCACCCCATGCGAACCGCGATGGACACAAAGCGTGGTGCGCAGATCCGCGTCTACTCGCAGTCCACCCGCCCGCAGTATGTACAGGCCAGCCTGCGACGCATCGATAACCCGGCAACGCCCCGCGAACAGGAGCAGGATATCGAGGTCGCCGATTCGGCCATTGCCATCACACCCGGCAAGTTCGCGCTGTCAGGCGGTGGCAATCGCCTGATCCGGCTGATCCCCCTGCAGCCGGTGCAGAAGGAAACCGCATACCGGGTGTACTTCGAAGGTGTGCGCGGCCCGGAAGGCACTGAACTGGAAAGCAGCGACGACGCTGCGCACGCCGACGTCGGCGTCAGCCTGGTGTGGGGCGCGCTGGTGAACGTGGTGCCCGCCGACGGCGTGGTCAACCTGAGTGTTCGCGGCAACACGCTGCACAACAGCGGCACCCTGCGCGTGGGCATTGTCCATGCGGCCGAATGTACGGCCGCCGGCGTCTGCACGCCGCACGACCTCTCGCACAGCCTGTACCCGGACGCCGATTTCACCCTGCCGTTCCAACCGCAGCCGGGCAATTCGCTGCGCCTGCGCTACCGGCTCAGCCAGGACGGCTATCGCGAGCATGTCCAGGACGTGGCCATCCAGTCCAGTTGATCCACTCCCTGCGTCCCGCGCCTGGCGCGGGATGCCTTTTCCGCAGACTGTTAAGGAGAAAGACCATGAATCGAATCTATCGACGTATCTGGAATGCTGCACGCCAGTGCTGGGTGGTAGCGAGCGAGCTGGCTGTCGCAAGGCAGTGTTCCTCATCGCCGAGAAGACTCCGGCTACTAGTCATTCCACTATCGATGTCTGCGGCCGGCTCCATTTCCGCGAACGCGGGCAGCATGTACTGGGGATGTTCGCCCTTCGATTGGGACAAGGCGGACGTCTATTGCGTGCCCATGTCAGGACAAAGTGAGGATGGAAGAACCTCTGCCAATGCAAAGATCTCCACCTCCAAGGACTATCTGATCATGGGGGGAGGTTCGTACAACGACGGCTCCTGGAACGCTGCCTTTGGTCCCAAGGCCCAGATCATTGGCAACTACAACGCGGCATTGGGCCACAAGGCCAACATCAACGGCGTAGACAGTGTTGCCGTGGGCTACAACGCGACTGCCAATGGTGGTCACAGCACGGTTGTAGGCGCAAATGCCTATGGCAGGGGAATCGGCTCCACCGCATTCGGAAACAGCGCTGCGGCAACGCGTCAGAACGCGCTTGCGGTCGGCAGTGGCTCGTTGTCACAGGGCGAGAATGCGGTTGCAATGGGCGCGAACGCATTTGCCAATGGCGTTGATGGCGTCGCCCTGGGCAGCAAAGCCTCGGTCGATACCGGCGGCGGCACGTCCGGCATCGCCATAGGTGCTGCTGCGAAGGCCGGGACGGCCGGCTACACCGGTGCAATCGCCATAGGCGGTGGCGCCGAGGCGCGCATTGATAGCGTAGCCCTGGGCTACGGTGCGTCGGCAGCCGCGCAAGGAGCAGTTGCGCTGGGTGTGCGTTCTTCCGCAACCGAAAAGAACACTGTTTCCGTGGGCAGTTCCACGCTGCGACGGCGGATTGTGAACGTGGAAGACGGCCGCATCACGGCGTCAAGCTCAGATGCCGTTACCGGCAAGCAACTGCATGCGATGAACGAGCGGGTCGATGGCTTGATCAAGCAGGATTCCGCGAGTGGCATAGTGCGTATTGCCAACAGCAATACCGGCACGGAAGTCAGCATGCGCAATGCAGTGTTGGCGACGCGAAAAGTGAGTGGCGTTTCTGATGGAACGTTGACGACAAGCAGTACGGATGCCGTGAATGGCCGGCAGCTCAACGCCACGAACTCCAGGCTGGGGACAGTGGAATCGGCAGTGGGAACCGTAAAGGGAGACCTTGCCGACGTCCGTACGCTCGCCCAGTCGGCCACCAACCGTATCGATGCCACCACCCTGGCGCTGGGCAAGGGCGCGGTTGCAGAATCGGGCAGCTACGGTATCAGCACCGCCATCGGCAACAATGCCAAGGCCTACAACGGTCGCAGTGTCGCACTCGGATTCGACGCGCTGGCCGGCGTCGATGCAGAAGGCAACAAGGTGAACAACCAGAATGCCGGCGTTTCCATCGGTGCAAACACGCGCAGCGCAAATGGCGCGGTCGCGACGGGCTTCCGGGCCATTGCCAGCGGAAACTTCTCCATCGCCGTAGGCGGCGACGCCAATGCGGCCGCCGAGCATGCCACTGCAATGGGGTACCTGAGCAAAGCCACGGCGCAGCGGTCCACCGCACTGGGCAATCTTGCGGTATCGGCCAACACCAGCGCCGTTGCACTGGGTGACCGGGCCAACGCACGCCATGACAATGCGGTGGCACTGGGTGCTGGCTCCGTCACGGCGTCCGTCAACTCCGTTTCGGTGGGCAGCGCTGCCACCAAGCGCAAGATCCAGTACATTGCCGATGGCGCGGTCAGCAATGGCAGTACCGATGCCATCACCGGCAATCAGCTGTTCGCGACCAACCAGGCCGTGTCCACTGCACAGAACACGGCCACGAGCGCGCAGACGGCGGCCAACGACGCCAAGGTCGACGCCGCCAAGGCGCTGACCGAGACGGCCGCGCTCGCCGGGTTGGTCTCTGAGACCGCCGCCAGCGGCAATGTCCGCTTGGGCGAGAAGAACAGCGGTACCGTACTGGACGTGCGCAACAGTACCAACGCCAGCCGAAAGGTTGCCGGTGTGGCTGACGGCGACTTGGGTGACAGCAGCAATGAGGCTGTGAACGGCAGGCAGCTGAATGCTACCAACGTGCAGGTGGCTACGGTGGAGAAGGCGGCCACGGCCGCGCAGGCCGATGCAACGGTTGCCAAGGCGGACGCTGCCAAGGCGTTGGTCAGTACGACCGCGCTGGAAGGACTGGTCAGCCAGACCGCCGGCAACGGCGATGTCCGTCTTGGCGAGAAGAACAGCGGAACCGTGCTGGATGTGCGCAACAGTATGGGTGTTGACCGAAAGATCAGCGGCGTTGCAGATGGCATGGTGACCGATAGTAGTGCTGACGCTGTATCAGGGCGTCAACTCTTCGCAACTAATGCCCGGGTCTTGATGATCGAGCGCCAATCGAAGTTCGTTGGGCTCGGTACTGACGAGTTCAGCGAACGGGCTGTGGCCGGGGGATTCGGTGTTGCGATTGGTGATTCCGCCAAGGCCAGCCCGCTCAGCGAAGGCGGGACGGCAATCGGGGCCTTTGCCAACTCACTGGGAATGAACTCGGTCGCAATTGGTCGGGGCTCTCTGGTTACGGAACATTCCGAGAGGGGCTTTGCACTTGGCGTAGCTTCCAGGGTGGAAGCGGCCGGCGGTATGGCAATTGGTGCAGGCGCCAAGGTGTCAGTCGGCGCTACGGGCTCTGTCTCGATAGGATCAGGTTCAGAGGCGACTGAAAGCGGAACCGCATCATTTGGCAATTCCCTTACCAAGCGCCGTCTCGTGAACGTTGATCGTGGCACCGCCGATCACAATGCCACCACTGTCTCCCAGCTGAAGGATTCCCTTGCCACCCTAGGCGGCAGCGCAGGCATGGACGCCAACGGCAACATCATTGCACCGACCTACTCGGTGCAAGGCGGTGCGCAGAACACCGTGGAGGATGCGTTGATGGCGCTCGATGGTGCCGTCATCACCTCAAGCCGCCGTGCGGACAAGGTGGAAGGCCAGCTCAACTCGATCTTCCAGGATTCACCCTCGGCCCGTGGCGATGGCATGAACCAGATCGCGCTGAATGGCGTGAATGGCATGGTGCTGACCAACTTGGCTGACGGTCGGATAGCGCCAGGAAGCCGTGATGCCGTAACGGGCAATCAGCTGTACGCCGCAGAGCAGAAGATCTCGCAGAATCGAAATGATCTGGAGGCCATGCGCAAGGAGCGGGAGATGCGCGAGCAGGCCATGCGTGGATTGGATGCGAGCGGCCCGATTGATTTCGGCGGTGCGCGTTTGACTGGCGTGGCCGAGGCGAAGTTGTCGGCTGACAGTTCGGATGTTGTTCGTGGAAGTCAGCTCTATGAGACCAACAGCCGTGTTTCGGAACTTGAGGACGTCGCACAGTTTGTGAGTATCGGGTCAGCGCCCTTCAGTGAACGCGCCCAGGCGGGTGTGGCGGGCGTTGCGTTGGGAAATTCAGCAAAGACGGGACTGGAGGGAGGAACTGCGGTAGGGACGTTTGCGGAGGCCATGGGGAAGAACTCGACCGCAATTGGTAGAGCGGCGACTGTCTCTGTGGACTCTGCGAATGGATTCGCAATGGGTGTCGGTGCACAGGTCGGTGGAGGCGCGGGCGGTGCGAATGAGGGTATCGCGATTGGTGCTGCCGCAAGAGTTGAAGGCGGAGCTCATGGCTCTCTGGCACTTGGAAACGGTGCCCTGGCAGATGAGGAAGGAGTTGCGTCATTTGGCGGTGTTGGCATCAAGCGCCGCCTCGTAAACATCGCCAGCGGCACCGCCAACCACAACGCCGCCACCGTCGGCCAGCTGCGCGATGCACTGTCCGCCCTCGGCAGCGAAGTCGATGCCAACGGCAACATCGTCGGCCCCAGCTTCACCGTGCAGGGCCAGTCCCAGTCCACGCTCAATGGCGCATTGGAAGCGCTGGATGGCGCAGTGGTCAGCACCACCTCGCGCGTGAACCAGGTCGAGTCCCAGCTGCGCAACGTGTTCCAGGACACCCCCTCGGTCCGCGCCGACGGTCTCAACCAGCTCACCCTGGCCGGAACCCACGGCATGGTCATCTCCAACGTGGCCAATGGCCTGGTCGCGGCCGGCAGCCGTGATGCAGTCAATGGCGGCCAGCTGCACTCGATGCAGCAGCAGCTCAACGGTCGTATGGATGGGCTCGAGCAGCGCATCGATGCGCCGCAGCCGCAGGCAATGGCGGTGGCTTCAGTGCCCGAACCGGAAGCACCGGTGCCGCAGGCCGAAGGCGGCCAGCAGGTGGCGTCGGTCGGCGAGGGTGAGAAACCTGCACCGCAGCCGAAGACGAAGAAGGAGGACACCCCGAAGCCCCAGGTCGATACCGCTGAACTGGAGAAGATGCTGGCCCGTGCCAACGAGTACACCGATGGTGCGATCAGCAACTTCGAACGCCGCCTGGACAAGATGGACAAGCGCTTCAACCGCATGGCGGCGATGAGCAGCGCGCAGACCGCGATGGCGATGAACACCGCCGGCCTGGCCACCTACAACCGCCTCGGCGCTGGCGTGGGCTACAGCGAGGGTGAGTCGGCGATGGCAGTGGGCTACCAGCGTGTGCTCAACGAGAAGGGCTCGGCCACCTTCAGCCTCAATGGGGCGTTCACCAACAGCGGTGAGCGCAGCATGGGCGTCGGCGTCGGCATCGGCTGGTAAGCGATGGAGCCCCGGCGTGACGCGCGTAATCCGCCCCGCCGCGCCGGGGTCCTTGCCGAGGAGATGGCAATGTATCGATGGGTAAGCCGGTTCATCAGCTACCGCACGTTCTACCTTTGGCGGGCGCGGTATTACTACTACACCCGCAATCTGGACCGCTGGCTGCTGTTCGCCCTGCTGTGCGTGGCGGGCATGGGCTTGGCGGCCTGGTACACCTGGCGGGTATCGAGTGTGCCGCCGCCGCGCGTGCATCCGGAGGCCGCCGCGCTGCGCGTGGAGAACATCACCCAGGAGGCGATCCATCGCATCGTGCTGGTGCGGCATGGCGGCCCAACCCCGGGTGAGCCGTTCACCACGCCGGAGGATGTCCGTGCCGGCACGCTGCGCACACTACGGGTGCGGCAGCTGCTGGACAGTGCGACGGTGTGGCAGCTGAAGGCCCACATGTTGGCCGACATCGCGACGTACATCGATGCCACGGGAAGCTGCTTCCCTTTCCCGTGCTGGCAGGTGAGCCATCGGCTGGAACTCATGCGTGCGGCGGAGGCGGAGAACGCGGCCATCAACCGGGCGCTGGAGCCGGTACTGGAGATCCCGCTGGACAGGATGCCGAACCTCAACGGCGGTGAGCGCGCGCGGATACAGACGGCGTGGTCCGATCCGTTCGGCGACGTCTACAACCAGACCTGGTTGCTGGGCGATCTGCAGAACATGCACGCGCGGATGATGATGGCGTACCCGCAGCGGGTGGGAGCTCCTTGGCTGATGCGCCTGCTTGGCGATGAGACGGAGGAGCAGCACCATGATGTCTGGTAGGGCAACGCACCTCCTGTAGAGCCGAGCCATGCTCGGCTGCTCTTCGGTCAGGTGTCCGGATGCCTGATGCACCGTGCGGACCAACGGTCCGCACCCACCAGAAGAAGGAAGCAGGTAGCGCGCTTTCTGTAGAGCCGAGCCATGCTCGGCTGCTCTTCGGTCAGGTGTCCAGATGCCTGATGCACCGTGCGGACCAACGGTCCGCACCCACCAGAAGAAGGAAGCAGGCAACGCGTCTTCTGTAGAGCCGAGCCATGCTCGGCTGCTCTTGGGCCAGGTGTCCGGATGCCTGATGCACCGTGCGGACCAACGGTCCGCACCCACCAGAAGAAGGAAGCAGGTAGCGCGCTTTCTGTAGAGCCGAGCCATGCTCGGCTGCTCTTCGGTCAGGTGTCCGGATGCCTGATGCACAGTGCGGACCAACGGTCCGCACCCACCAGAAGAATGAAGCAGGTAGCGCGTCTTCTGTAGAGCCGAGCCATGCTCGGCTGCTCTTGGGCCAGGTGTCCGCACGCCTGATGCACAGTGCGGACCAACGGTCCGCACCTACCAAGGCCGGAACCATCCAAGGCCGGAACCATCCAAGGCCGGCGCAACCGTCACCCGCCGATATACGCGGTGATCTCCGCTTCGGCCAGCAGCTGCCGCAGCTGTGCGACAGACGCGCGCCGCATCGGTTTCTCATCCACCGGCGACAGCGGCGCCTGGCGCAGCGCATCGTATGGCAGCACGGCCAGGTCGAAGGTCAGCTCCTCGGCACTGAACACCCACACCGGCACGTCCAGGCTGCGCTCGCGGTCCATGCGCAGGCGGCGCGTCCGCGATTCAGCGGGAATGCCGTGCTCGTCCAGGAAGCGATGCACGGCTTCCGGGTCGTCGCTGTGCAGGTGCAGCTGCACCGGGCTGTTGGCATCGGCGGTGCCTTCCAGCACCGGGCCGGCCAGCCGTGGGGCGAAGCCGTGCAGGAACTCCAGCGCGCGCATCGCGGCCTCGCGGCGGCGCTGCAGTTCATTGCCGTGCTGGGGCCCGGCGAACAGCCGCTGGTATTCGCGCAAGGCGTCTTCGATCTCGGTGTTGCGGGGCAGGGAGGCATCGTCGTGGATGCCGAGCCGGCTGGCGGCCTTCAACTTGGCCTGGTGATAGTCGCGGATGCCGCCTTCGGCCATCAGGCGGGCGGCTTCGTGGGCGAGGCGGTGGCGCCGCTCGCGGGTCTGGCTGGCAGCATGCTGGCGGGCGCGATGCATGCGATGACTCCTGTTGCGACCTGGCTACAGACTAGCGCACGGATGTGACATCCGCGTAGGTATTTCAAGGTGGGGATGTAGAGCCGAGCCCACGCTCGGCTGCTCTACGCGGGGGGCCCTGAACCGAGCATGGGCTCGGCTCTACAGTCGCATCGGTGCCAACCCACGGTTGGCACCCACTGCACCCTTCCTCAGAAGATATCGAACGCGGCGGCGTCGGCCTGCGGCGTATTGAGGTTCAGGTCGTAGTCGGTCAGGCGATCCATGTCTTCCACCTTCACCCACTCGGTCGCGCCGTTGAGCGTGGCCTGGACCATGCCGCTGGGCGGCTCGTTCTGCGCGATCGGGGTGTCCTTCAGCGCGGTGCGCATGTAGTCGATCCAGATCGGCAGCGCCGCCTTGCCACCGTACTCGCGGTAACCCAGCGAGCGGAAGTCGTCGCGGCCCACCCACACGGTGGTCACGTACGGGCCGCCGAAGCCGGAGAACCAGGCGTCACGATGGTCGTTGGTGGAGCCGGTCTTGCCGCCCACGTCCTCGCGGCCGAGCACCTTGGCCTGCACACCGGTACCGCGCTGGACCACGTCGCGCATCATCGACACCAGCTGGTAGGCGGTGCGGGCGTCGATCGCGCGCGGAGCGGTGCGGGCATCCGGGTTGGCCGGAGCGGTGGCAGTTTCGGTCTTGGCTTCGGCCTTGGCCGCAGCGGCCGGGTCCACCTTCGGGGCCGGGGCGCCGAAGTTGAAGCCATCCACCACCTGGTTGACCGGCTGATCGCTGCTGCCGGCGCAGTCGCGGCAGGCCAGCGCCGGGTTTTCCTTGAACACCAGGTTGCCGTCGCGGTCATTGACCTGGTCGATCAGCCAGGTATCCACGCGCGAGCCGCCATTGGCGAACACCGCGTAGCCACGCGCCACCGACAGCGGGGTCAGCGATGCAGTGCCCAGCGACATCGACAGGTTCGGCGGCAGCTCCGATTCGGCAAAGCCAAACTCGCTGATGTACTTGCGCGCGTAGTCCACGCCCATGCCATCAAGCAGGCGTACCGAGACCAGGTTGCGCGACTGCACCAGCGCTTCACGCAGGCGCATCGGGCCGCGGAAGCCGCCGCCGTCGTTCTGCGGGGCCCAGGTCTTGCCGCGGCGATCGCGGAACACGACCGGGGCGTCGAGCACGATCGAGGCTGGGTTGTAGCCCTTGTCGAAAGCGGCCGCGTAGACGAACGGCTTGAAGCTCGAACCCGGCTGGCGGCGGGCCTGAGTGGCGCGGTTGAACTTGTTGCCGGAGAAGCTGAAGCCACCCACCAGCGCCTTCAGCGCGCCGCTGTGGGCATCCAGCGAGACCAGTGCGGACTGGCCGCGCGGGATCTGGTCCAGCAGCCACTCCCCTTCCTTGGCACCGGCGCGTACGCGCACGATGTCGCCGCGCTGCACCAGCTTGCCCGGGGTCTTGTTGGTCCACTTGGCGGCGCCGGCCGGCAGCACGATCTCGGTGCGGTTGGCCAGCACCACCGTGGCGCTGCCATCGGCCGCGGTGCTGGCGACGATTGCCGGCAGCAGGCCGGCCTGGCCGTACATGCCGCGCAGGTGCTCGGCCAGCGCGGCGGTATCGTCGCCGGCGCCCAGCTGCACCTGCTTCTCCACGCCGTGCCAGCCGTGGCGGTGGTCGTACAGCAGCAGGCCATCACGGACGGCCAGGTTGGCGGCGGTCTGCAGGGTGGAGTCGATCGTGGTGGTGACGTGGTAGCCCTTGTTGACCACGTCGCCGCCGAAGCGGGCGATCATTTCCTGGCGCACCAGCTCGGCCACGTAGGGTGCATCGACCTGCACCGGCGGCTCATGCGCGGTGGCGTGCATCGGCACGGCCTTGGCCGCGTCGGCTTCGGCCTGGCTGACGAACTTCAGGTCGGCCATGCGCTGCAGCACGTAATTGTCGCGGCGCTGGCGGGCACGTTCCGGGTTGGAGATCGGGTTGCCCGACGACGGGAACTTGGGGATACCGGCCAGCGAGGCCATCTCGTCCAGGTCCAGCTCGTTCAGCTTCTTGCCGTAGTAGAACTCGGCGGCGGCGGCCACGCCGTAGGCGCGGTTGCCGAAGAAACTCTTGTTCAGGTACAGCTCGAAGATCTCGTCCTTGCTCAGCTCGGACTCGATCTTGCGCGCCAGCAGGATCTCGGCCAGCTTGCGGGTGTAGCTGTACTCGGAGCTGAGGAAGAACTGGCGGGCGACCTGCTGGGTGATGGTGGAGCCACCCGGCACGCGCTTGTCGTTGGTGGTGGCCAGCAGCCAGACCGCACGGCCGATGCCCATGTAGTCCACGCCGCCATGTTCGTAGAAGCGGGCGTCCTCGGTGGCCAGGAAGGCCTGCTTCAGCCGCTCGGGCACGTCCTTCATGGTGACCGGGGTGCGCCGGGTCTCGCCGAACACCGCCATCAGCTTGCCGTCGGCAGCGTAGACGTACATCGGCTCCTGCATTTCCACGTCGCGCAGGGTCTGCACGTCGGGAAGCTTGGAGGAAACGGCATAGTACAGACCGCCCACGGCGGCCGCGCCGATCAGCGCCAGGACCAGGACAATCAGGAAGATCCAGCGCAGCCAGCGGCGGAGTCGAGTCATCGGGTTCAGATTCCGATTGCGAATTTCGTGGTCGCAGAGTATAGATTACGCAAGGTGGCGGCTGGGGTCGGCACCGGGGAGCGCAAGGGGAACAGTCAGGGGCTGCATGGTGAATCCGTGAGGGATTTCACAGCAGGGCCGTTGCCATTTGCTAAGAATACGTTATTAATGCTCGGACGCAGGTCTTGCGTCCAAGTGCCCGTCGGCAGGGGAGAAACCGTGGGGCTCATCCCAAAAAGTCAGTCGCCGCTTGTAGGCGTCGACATCAGTTCGACTGCGGTAAAGCTTTTGCAGCTGTCCCGCAGCGGCAATCGTTTCCGCGTGGAACATTACGCTGTGGAACCTCTTCCGCCGAATGCGGTGGTGGAGAAGAACATCGTCGAAGTGGAGGCCGTCGGTGAGGCCATCCGCCGGGCGATGAACCGTTCAGGCAGCAAGGCCAAGTTGGCCGCTGCCGCCGTCGCGGGGTCGGCGGTGATCACCAAGGTGATCCCGATGCCGGCCGATCTCGACGAAAACGACATGGAAGCCCAGATCGAGCTGGAAGCGGTCAACTACATTCCGTATCCGATCGAGGAAGTGAACCTGGACTTCGAGGTGATCGGGTCGATCCCGAACAACCCGGAGATGGTCCAGGTGCTGCTGGCCGCGTCGCGTTCGGAGAATGTCGAGCTGCGCCAGTCCGCGCTGGAGCTCGGTGGCCTGCAGGCCAAGGTGATGGACGTGGAGGCCTTCGCGGTCGAGAACGCCTACGCCCTGGTCGCCAGCGAGCTGCCGGTGTCCATCGACGGCGTGGTTGCGCTGGTCGACATCGGCGCCACCATGACCACCCTCAATGTCCTGCGCGGCGGCCGCAGCCTTTACAGCCGCGAGCAGGTGTTCGGTGGCAAGCAGCTGACCGACGAGATCATGCGCCGCTATGGCCTGAGCTACGAGGAAGCCGGGCTGGCCAAGCGCCAGGGCGGCCTGCCGGAAAGCTACGAGATGGAAGTGCTGGAGCCGTTCAAGGAAGCCACGGTCCAGCAGATCAGCCGCCTGCTGCAGTTCTTCTATGCAGGCAGCGAATTCAACCGCGTCGATCACATCGTGCTGGCCGGCGGCTGCGCCGTGCTCGGTGGCCTGCCGGAGATGGTCGAGGAACAGCTGGGCGTGCCGACCGTGGTCGCCAACCCGCTGGCGCAGATGACCCTGGGGCCGAAGGTGAACGCGCATGCGTTGGCCCAGGATGCCCCCGCGCTGATGATCGCGACCGGTCTGGCGCTGAGGAGCTTCGACTGATGGCACGCATCAATCTATTGCCCTGGCGCGCCGAGCGGCGCAAGCAACGCCAGCGCGAGTTCTACGCAATGCTGGGCATGGCCGCTGTCGGTGGCCTGCTGTTGTCGCTGATGATCTGGTTCTATTACGACCGCCAGGTGAGCGGCCAGATGGACCGCAACGCCTATCTGGAAGCCGAGATCGAGAAGGTCAAGGAACAGAACAAGGAGATCGATCGCCTCGACGCGCAGAAGGAACGCCTGCTGGCCCGCAAGAAGGTGATCGAGGAACTGCAGGCCAAGCGCTCGCAGATGGTCCACCTGTTCGACGCGCTGGTACGCACCATTCCCGATGGCGTGGTGCTGACCGCGCTGAAGCAGGAAGGGGATGTGCTGACGCTGGAAGGCCGCACCCAGTCCAACGCCCGCGTTTCGGCCTACATGCGCAACCTGGAGACCTCCGGCTGGATGACCAATCCGGAGCTGTCGATCATCGAAGCGCGTGACCCGGAGAAGGACAAGGATGGCAAGGTCGGTCCGCTGGCCGACATCAAGGCGCTGCCCTACGTGTTCGTGGTCAAGGTGAAACTGCCGGCACAGAGCGAAGAGGTCTCGGCGACGCCGGGCCTGAACGCCGATGGGTCGGTGGCGACGGCTGCGCCCGCACCGGTGGCTCCGTTGGCCGCAGGTCCGGGTGCCGCGACGCCTGCGGCTCCGGCAGCGGGCCAGCCGGCAGCGGCTCCCGCTGCACCGGCCGCTGCACCGCCGGCCAAGCCGAACCAACCGGCCGCTCCGGCCGCCGCGCCGGCCCCGGCACCCGCCCCGAAGCCTGAGGGCAGCCGCCTGGCGCAGCCGCCGCAGGCCTTCAATGCGCTGCTGCAGGGGGACCGCGCATGAGCCAGAAGATCGACATCAAGAACCTGGATTTCAACGACATCGGCAACTGGCCGCAGAAGGCCAAGATCGTCTTCTGCTCGTTGCTGGCGCTGGTCATCATGTTCGTGGCGTGGATGCTGCTGATCAGCGGCAAGCGCGAAGAACTGGCCGGCCTGGAATCGAAGGAAGTCGAGCTGCGCGCCGAGTTCACCAAGCAGCAGGAACGCGCGGTGAACCTGGGGCCGCTGAAGCAGCAGCTGGCGCAGATGGAGCAGGTGCTGCAGCAGATGCTGCGGCAGCTGCCGAGCAAGACCGAAATGCCCGACCTGATCATCGACATCTCGCAGACCGCGCTGTCCAGCGGCCTGACCAACGAGCTGTTTGAGCCGGAGCAGGAGCAGATCAAGGAGTTCTACGCCGAGAAGCCGATCAAGCTGCGCATGGTGGGCAGTTACCACCAGTTCGGCGCATTCGTCAGTGGCGTGGCCTCGTTGCCGCGGGTGGTGATCCTGACCATGCATGACATCAACCTCAAGCCCAAGGAAAAGACCGGCGGCAACGTCCGCAGCGGTGCACTGGAACTGTCCGGTACGGTCAAGACCTACCGTTACCTGGACGAGACCGAAGTGCAGGCGCAGCAGGCGGCCGACGCTGGCAAGGAGGGCAAGAAGTGATGCGCGCGCAGACCGTACGTGGTGCGATGGTGCTGGCTGTACTGCTGCTGGCCGGTTGCGGCCGTGGCGTGACCAGCACGCCCGGCGACGCACCGAACCTTGAGAAGTGGGTGGAAGGCGAGCGCGCGCGACCGGCGCAACCGCTGGAGCCGCTGCCGGTGATGCAGCAGTTCGAGACCTTTGAATACTCCGCGCAGGGCATGCGCGATCCGTTCACCGATGCCTGGACCAATCCGCAGCAGGGGAACGGCGGATTGCGACCGGACCCGAACCGGCGCAAGGAGCCGTTGGAAGGCTTCCCGCTGGATGCGCTGGACATGGTCGGCACCATCGGTACCGGTGCAGGCACCGTGGCGCTGGTGATGGGGCCGGACAAGGTCACCTACCGGGTCCGCCCGGGCGGTTACCTGGGGCAGAGCGACGGGCGGGTCACGGCGGTCTTCGAAGACCGCGTGGAGCTGATCGAACTGGTGCCGGATGGCGCGGGTGGCTGGCTGGAACGGCCGGCAACGCTCTCGCTTGAAGATCAATGATCGTTTACTGGGGATAGCACGATGACCTTTCACCAAGCCAAGGGGCTGCGTCCCATCCGGCGCTCTACCTTGAACCGTGTCAGCGCGCTGGGAGTCGCGCTGATGCTGGCCTGCGCTCCGGCGCTGGCTGCCGCACCGGCGGAAAAGCCGGTGGGCGCCACCGTGGCACCGGCCGCTGCGCCGGCAGGCCTGTCGGTGGCAAAGATCGATTTCAAGCGTGGCGATGACGGCGCCGGGCGCCTGATCGTGCAGTTCGACGGGCAGGGCGCGATCCCTGACCTGCGCACGCAGGGCAACAGCGTCGTGGTCGACGTCGGCAATGCCCGACTGCCGGCCAACCTGCAGAAGCCGATGAACGTCACCGACTTCGCCACGCCGGTACAGCGCATCGACGCCAAGCCGTCCGGTGCCGGTACCCAGCTGGTGCTGAGCACCGGCGGTGCAGTGGAGTCGCTGGCGTACCAGAGCGGCAATGAGTACGTGGTCGAGATCAGCCCGCGGCAGGCCCCGGCCGCCGTCGGCGCGGTCACTGCCGGCAGCGTCACCCAGGCGGCCAAGGCCGTCGGCCAGCGCGGTTTCACCGGCAAGCCGGTGACCTTCAACTTCCAGGACGTGCCGGTGCGCACCGTGCTGCAGTTGATCGCCGAGGAGTCCAACCTGAACGTGGTTGCGTCCGACTCGGTGCAGGGCAATGTGACCCTGCGGCTGGTCAATGTGCCGTGGGACCAGGCGCTGGACATCGTGCTGCGCGCCAAGGGCCTAGACAAGCGTCGCGACGGCAGCGTGATCTGGGTGGCGCCGCAGGCCGAACTGGCCAAGTTCGAGCAGGAGAAGGAAGACGCGCGCATCGCCATCGAGAACCGCGAAGACCTGCAGACCGACTACATCCAGATCAACTACCACAGCGCTACGCAGATCTTCAAAGCGCTGACCGAGGCCAAGGGCATCGGTGGCAGTGCTGGTGGTGGCAGCGGCGGTGGTTCGGGCAGCTCGTCGCAGGAAGACAGTGGCTTCCTGTCCTCGCGCGGCCGCATCGTGGCCGACGAGCGCACCAACACGCTGATGATCAGCGACATCCCGAAGAAGATCGCGCGCATGCGCGAGCTGATCAACGTGATCGACCGCCCGGTCGACCAGGTGCTGATCGAAAGCCGCATCGTCATCGCCACCGATACCTTCGCCCGCGAACTGGGTGCGAAGTTCGGTGTCAGCGGCAGCCGCGACAATGTCTATTTCAGCGGCAATCTTGAAGCCAACCGCTTGACCCGGGAATCGCAGGTCAAGTCCGCGCAGGACAACGCCAAGGCCGAGCGCGACTGGATCGCCGGTGGCCGCGTAGGCCCGGCTCCTGTCCCGGTGGGCTCGACCATCACCCGAGGCCTGAACTGGAACCTGCCGGTGGCTGCCGCCAGCAACCCGGGTTCGCTGGCACTGTCCATCCTCAATGCCGGGTACCTGCTGGACGTGGAGCTGTCGGCCATGCAGCAGGAGTCGCGAGGCGAGGTGATCTCCAACCCGCGCGTGGTCACCACCAACCAGCGCGAAGCGATGATCAAGCAGGGCAAGGAAATCGGCTACGTCACCATCAGCGGTGGTGGCGCTGGTGGCGTGGCGACGCCGAACGTCCAGTTCAAGGAAGTGGTGCTGGAGCTGAAGGTCACCCCGACCATCACCAACGACAACCGCGTGTTCCTCAACATGCAGGTGAAGAAGGACGAAGTCGACCAGCTGATCCAGCTGGAAGGCTACGGCACCGTGCCGTCGATCAACCGCCGCGAAGTCAATACCGCGGTGCTGGTCGAGGACGGGCAGACCGTGGTGATCGGTGGTGTCTACGAGTTCACCGATCGCAACAGCATCAGCAAGGTGCCGTTCCTGGGCGACGTGCCGTTCCTGGGCAACCTGTTCAAGAAGCGGGGTCGCAACAAGGACAAGGCTGAACTGCTGGTGTTCGTCACCCCGAAGGTGCTGCGCGTGGCCAAGCAGAACTGAGCCATCGCTCCGAAGTCTTCGAAGAAGGGCCGCCCTGTGCGGCCCTTCCTCGTTTCCGCCGGTAGATCCACGCCCTGCGTGGATGCGCTGTTCAGCCGTCCTTGATGCCAATCGCAAGGCACCCTGCGATGATGTGGGGAACCCGTGCCGTCCTGCGCCGGTCAAAGGCCCCCATGAACCTGCCACCGCCGATGCCCGAAACTGTCTCGCCGCCGCCCGCGCCGGCAACCTCCCGCCTGCATGCGGCATTCACCCAGCTGCGCGATGCGTTGTCGACCGAGATCGTCGGCCAGGCGGCCCTGGTCGAACGCCTGCTGATCGCGTTGCTGGCCGACGGCCACCTGCTGGTGGAGGGCGCGCCGGGCCTGGCCAAGACCACGGCGATCCGTGCACTGGCCTCGCGCCTGGAAGCAGACTTTGCCCGCGTGCAGTTCACGCCCGACCTGCTGCCGGCCGACCTCACCGGCACCGAGATCTGGCGCCCCCAGGAGGGCCGCTTCGAGTTCGTGCCTGGCCCGATCTTCCACCCGATCCTGCTGGCCGACGAGATCAACCGTGCGCCGGCCAAGGTGCAGTCGGCGCTGCTGGAAGCCATGGGCGAGCGCCAGGTCACGGTTGGCCGCCATACCTATGCGCTGCCGCCGCTGTTCCTGGTGATGGCCACGCAGAACCCGATCGAGCAGGAAGGTACCTTCCCGCTGCCGGAAGCGCAGCTGGACCGCTTCCTGATGCATGTGCGCATCGGTTACCCGGACCAGGCCGCCGAATCGGAGATCCTGCGGCTGGCCCGTGAGCGTGCCCGTGGCGCATTGGGTGAGGCCGCGCCGGCGCCGGACAAGATGCCGATGCAGGACGTGTTCGACGCCCGCCGCGAAGTGCTGGACCTGCACATGGCACCGGCACTGGAGCGCTACCTGATCGAACTGGTGCTGGCCTCGCGCGATCCATCGCGCTACGACGCCGGCCTCGGCCGCCGCATCGCATGGGGGGCAAGCCCGCGCGGTTCCATCGCACTGGAGCGCTGCGCACGTGCGCGCGCCTGGCTGGCCGGCCGCGACTTCGTCACCCCCGATGACGTGCGTGCGGTGGCCGCTGATGTGCTGCGCCATCGCGTGCTGCCCAGCTATGAAGCCACCGCCGAAGGCTGGGACGGCGAGCGCCTGGTGCAGGAGCTGCTGGCCCGGGTGCCGGCACCCTGAGCCTGCGCATGACCGATCGATCCCTGGAACAGGCACCGTCTGCGCTCGAAGGTGACGGGCTGCGCCCGCAGCTGGCCGAACTGGTCGCGCTGCGTCGGCTGGCACAGCGTCCGCCGCCGCCGCGCCGTGGCCGCACCGGCAACGCGGGCCAGGCACCATCCCCGCTGCGCGGCCGCGGCATGGAGTACGCCGAGTCGCGCGAATACGTGGCCGGCGACGACGCGCGCCACATCGATTGGCGCGTGACGGCGCGCACCGGCCGCGCCCATACCAAACTGTTCCAGGCCGAGCGTGAGCGGGTCAGCCTGATCGTGGCCGACACGTCGCCGGCGCTGTACTTCGGTACCCGCGTGCGCTTCAAATCGGTGCAGGCCGCACGCGCGGGTGCTGTTGCCGCGTGGTCGGCGCAGCGCCGTGGCGACCGCGTGGGCGCATTGCGTGGCAGCGACCGCGAAGCGCCGATCACCCCCGCAGGTGGGCCACGCGGAGTGCTGCGCGTGCTCGACGCGCTGACCCGCTGGTACGCACAGCCGCCGGCCGATGATCTGGGCCTGGAGCGCGCGCTGGATCATGCCGGCCGCGTGCTGCGCCCAGGCGCGCGCATGCTGGTGCTGGCCGATCCGCAGCAGGCCATCCGCATTCCGCCCGCGCGCTGGAGCGCGCTGGCCCAGCATCACGACCTCAGCCTGGTGCTGCTGGTCGATCCACTGGAGCTGCGGCCACCGTCGGCGGCGTTGCAGTTCCAGACCGCGCAGCAGCGCATCGGTCTCGACCTGCGCCGCAGCGAAGTGCAGGCGCACTGGCAGGCGCATTTTGTCGAGCCGCTGCAGGAGCTGCGGCACCAGCTCGGCGCGCGCCGCGTCGACGTGCAGGTGCTGTCCTCCGATGCGCCCAGCGACGCCTGGCTGGCGCCGTCGCCGACCGAGGTGCCGGCATGAGCGCCGCGCTGCCGTTGCGCGATGTGCAGCTGCCGCCGGCACCGTCATGGTGGCCGCCAGCCCCCGGTTACCTGATGATCGGCGCGGTGGTCGTGCTGGTGCTGCTGGTGACCGCCGTGGTGATGTGGCGACGTCGCCGCCGTCGCGAGCGCTGGTTGCAGCTGTTCGATCAGGAACTGGCAACCGCCCCCGACGCTGCGGCCGAACTGGCGGCCATCGCCGGACTGCTGCGCCGTGCCGCACGCCATGCACGGCCGGGCAGTGAATCGCTGCGCGATGACGCCTGGTGGCAACGCCTCGACCCGCAGCGCACGCTGGCCGATGACCACCGCAGCCTGTTGGCCGAAGGCGCCTATCGCCCGCGCGTCGACAACCGCGACGTGGCGGCCATACGCAGCTGGGCCCGCGAACGCTACCTGGCGATGCTGCTGGAGCGCCGCCGATGAACCTGCTGGCAAGTTACTGGCCATGGCCGGACCTGCAGCTGGCGTGGCCGTTGGCCCTGCTGGCCCTCCCGATGCCGCTGCTGATGCGCTGGTGGAAGCGCCGTGCAGCGCCGGGTGCTGCACTACGCGTCCCCTACGCTGCCGCCGAGCTGGAAGCGCTGTCCGGTGGTGGCCGCGTCGACGTGTCGTGGCTGCGTACGCTGCTGCTGTGGCTGGGGTGGTGTGCACTGTGCATCGCGCTGGCGCGACCGCAGCAGCTGGGCGACGCCATCACGCCCCCGCAGCAGGGCCGACAGATGATGTTGGCGATGGACGTGTCCGGAAGCATGGGCGAGGGCGACATGGTGCTGGGCGACCAGGCGGTCGATCGCCTGACCGCAGCCAAGGCCGTGCTTGCCGACTTCCTTGATCGTCGTGCGGGCGACCGCGTCGGCCTGCTGATCTTCGGCGACCGCGCCTACACACTCACGCCGCTGACTGCGGACCTGGCCAGCGTGCGCGACCAGCTGCGCGACAGCGTGGTCGGCCTGGCCGGGCGCGAGACCGCCATCGGGGATGCCATCGGCCTGGCGGTCAAGCGCCTGCGCACCCAGCCGGAGGGACAGCGCGTGCTGATCCTGCTGACCGATGGTGTCAGCAATGCCGGTGTGCTGGAACCGCTGCGCGCCGCGGAAGTCGCACGCGCCGAAGGCGTGCGCATCCACACGGTCGCATTTGGCGGCGATGGCAGCATGCGGTTGTTCGGCATTCCGATTTCCACCGACCAGGATCCGGTCGATGAGGCCACTCTGAAGAGGATCGCCAGCATGACCGGCGGCCAGTTCTTCCGCGCGCGTGATACCGCGCAGCTGGCCGGGATCTACGCCGAGCTCGATCGCCTGGAGCCAGTGGCCGCAAAGGGCCCGAGCCTGCGCCCTCGCGAGGAACGCTATGCGTGGCCGTTGGGCCTGGCATTGCTGCTGGGCGCATTGGCCTGGCTGTGGCCGGAGCGTCGCCGATGATCGCGTTTGCTTCGAATCTTCCCAACTGGAACGCGCTGCACTTCCTGCGGCCCGAGTGGTTGTGGGCGCTGCTGGCGCTGCCGCTGATCATCGCGTTGGCGCTGTACCGGCAGCGACGCAGTGATGCGTGGCGGCAGGCCGTGGATGCACATCTGTTGCCACATCTGCTGGCCGCCGGTGCGAAGCGTCGCGTGCGCCTGCCATGGGCGCTGCTGCTGGGCTGGACACTGGCATCGCTGGCGATGGCCGGGCCGAGCTGGCGGCAGCAGGCGCAGCCGATGTTCCAGGCCAGCGCACCGCTGCTGGTGGTACTGGACCTGTCCAGCCGGATCAGCGCAACCGATCTGCCACCGTCGCGCCTGCTGCAGGCGCGCGCGAAAGTGGGCCAGCTGCTGCGCGCGCGCCAGGGCGGGCAGGTGGGCCTGGTGGTGTATGCCGATGATGCCTACACCGTGGCGCCGCTGACCGACGACGGCAGCAACGTCGCGCTGTATCTGGATGCGCTGTCGCCGGACGTGATGCCGCGCGATGGCCAGCGTGCCGACCGCGGCATCGACTGGGCAACACGGCTGATGCGGCAGATTGGTGCGCTGCAGGGGCAGATCCTGCTGGTCAGCGACCAGGCGGATGGTGAAGCTGCACTGGCGGCAGCGCAGGCACGCAGCCTGGGCCTGCAGGTGTCGGTGCTGGGCCTGGGCACGCCTGCCGGTGCGGCCTACCGCGATGGCAGCGGGCAGATCCGCCAGGCTGCGCTGGATGAGGGCAGCCTGCGCGCGGTGGCCACTGCAGGCGGCGGCCGCTATGCACGCATCTCCGCCGATGACAGCGATCTGCGTGCGCTCGGTGTACTCGACGCGCGCGAAGGCACGGCGGCGCAGCGGCCGGGCGAAGGCAAGCAGTGGCGTGACGAAGGCTTCTGGCTGCTGCCGCCGGTGATGCTGCTGGCATTGCTGGCCTTCCGCCGTCGTGCGCTGCTGGCGGCGGTGCTCGCGGTCGGCCTCGTGCCATGGATGAATGACGCGCAGGCGCAGGCACCTGCGACGCAGGCCTCGCAACCCGCGCAGGGCACGCTGTGGAAGCGTAGCGACCAGGCGCAGCATCAGCGCCTGGCCGAGGGGGTCCAGGCTTACCGCAACGGCGACTTCACCACTGCACGCAAACGCTTCGAAGGCATCGACAACGATGCCGGTTGGTACAACCTGGGCAACACGCTGGCACGCGAAGGCAACTACGACGAAGCGATCGCCGCCTACGACCGCGCGCTGGCATTGCATCCCGGCATGGCCGATGCGGTCGCCAACCGTGCCGTGGTCGATGCCGCGCGCAAGCGCAGGCAGTCCGGTGGCAAAGGCCAGGATCATCAGAAGCCACCGCAGAGCGGGCAGCATAAGCAGCAGAACGGTACCCCGGGCCAGCAGAACCCGCAGGGCCAGAAGCCGCAGCAGGGCCAGCCGAATCCCGGCCAGGGCCAGCCGCCGTCGGGCCAGCAGGGGCAGCCCAAGGCGGGTGACGACAAGAACCCGTCGAGCCCGCAGCCCGGCGAGCGCGGCCGCGATGGCCAGCAGGCGCCACCACAGGTGGAGGATGCCAAGGCACAGGCCCAGGCTGATGAGCAGCAGCGCCAGCGCATGCAGCAGGCGATGCAGCAGGCACGCGAAGGCGAGGCTGGCAAGGACGGCAAACCCGTACCGGGGGCTGAGGGCCGCACGCCGCGCGAGCGCGAGGAGCAACAGGCGGTGGAAGCGTGGATGCGGCGCGTGCCGGATGATCCGGGCGCGTTGCTGCGGGCCAAGTTCCAGCTGGAAAACGAACGCAGGAAGAGGGAAGGGCGATGACGCGGGCGATCAACATGCACGGGCACTGGTCACGGCCGGTACTGGCGGCGCTGTTGCTGTGGCTGCCGCTGCTGGCCTGGGCGCAGCCACGCGCCTGGCTGGATCGCGACCGCATCGCGATGGGTGATACGGTCACCCTCAATGTCGAGAGCGATCAGGGCGCTCCCGACTTCACGCCATTGCGCACCGACTTCGACCTGAGCGGCCAGACCAGCAGCCGCCAAGTGGAATGGAGCAATGGCAGCATGCAGCAGCGCAACCTGTATGGCGTGGCGCTGACCCCCCGGCGCAGCGGTGCGCTGGTGGTACCGGGCCTGCAGGTGGGCAGTGCGCGAACCGCGCCGCTGACGCTGCAGGTCGATGCGGCCGCCGTTGCCGGACCTGACAGCAATGCGATGGCCTTCATCGAGACCGTTGTCGATGACGATACGCCGTACGTGCAGCAGAGCGTGGGCGTGGTGGTGCGCTTGTATTTCGCCTCGCAGCTGGCCTCCGGCGAGCTGGTGCTGGACACCCCGGCGGGCGCGTCGTTGCAGCGGGTGGGCGATGACCGCACCGACGTACGCCAGGTCAACGGGCGCCGCTACAACGTGGTCGAACGACGTTTCCTGCTGATCCCCGAGCGCAGCGGCGCGTTGCGGCTGTCCGGTGCGCGTTTCAGCGGGCGCAGCGCCGGAGGTTTCTTCGATGACTTCTTCGGGGGCGGCGATGGCCGCATGAATGCCACCGGCGCAGACCGCACGTTGCAGGTGCAGGCACAGCCGGCACAGGCGCCGCAGCCGTGGTTGCCCCTGCAGAGCCTGCAGCTGCGCTACACCAGCGCGCCCACCAGTGCCCGTACCGGCGAGGCAGCCAACGTGGTGGTCGAAGCGGTTGCCGAAGGCGCGACCCGAGCACAGTTCACCGACCTGCCGGTGCCGGATGTCGGCGCCAACGCGCAGGTGTTCGCCGAACCGGCACAGTACGAAGAGACCTTCAACGGCAGCACGCCGCGCCTGAAGATCACCCGCCGCTATTCGATCGTGCCGCGCCAGCCGGGTTCGCTGGTGGTGCCGGGACCACGCCTGCCCTGGTGGGATGTGCGCAACGGCAAGGCACAGGAAGCGAAGCTGCCGGACCTGACGCTGGCCGTTGCGGCCGGTACCGGCGCCGCCACTGCCTCGCCGGCAGCGCTGCCACCGATCGACACCGCTGCCGCGCTGCCCGGCAGCGATGGACAGGATGCGCGTATCGCCGCGACCGATCCACGCGCCAGCGGCCTGTCCGAGCGACCGTGGCCATGGATGGCGGCGGCCATTGGCCTGGCGCTGCTGTGGCTGCTGACCCTGTTGTGGGGCTGGCAGCGAGGCCGACGCCCGCGTGTGGCGGCGCCTGCAGCCGGCACGCCCTCTGTGCCGACCGTGGTGAGCGGGCGTGCCGGCTTGGCCGAACTGCGCCGTGCGCTGGATGGTGAAGGCTTCGACCAGGTGGAGGCACGGCTGTGTGCGATGGCCGGCGTGAAACGCATCGAGCAGGTCATCGCCCGGCTGGATGACCCGGCCCAGCGCCAGGTGTTGCTGGACCTGCAGCAGGCGCGCTGGGGCGGGCAGGGCGAACTGGCCCCGTTGCGCGCGCGCCTGCGTGAGGTCTTCCGTGACGGACCGCACTGGTCGGCGGCAACCGGCGCCGCCGACACTGGCCTGGCGCCGCTGTATCCAACGCGGCGAACCTGAACCGGCGCCGCTTGCGCGCTTTGTTAGAGTGCATTCATTTTTCGAGGAAACCCGCGCATGACAGCAGCTGCTGCCGACAAGAAGAAGTTGCCCCTGCATTGGAAGATGGGCATCGGCTTTGCGATCGGCCTGATCCTGGGACTGATCGTGCACGCCCTGGGCGGCAGCGTCGATGGCCTGCAGGCCGGTGCCAAGTGGGTCATGGACTACGTCACCACCCCGGCGTCGGGCCTGTTCCTGAACCTGATCTTCATGCTGATCGTGCCGCTGATCTTCTCGGCGCTGATCATGGGCGTGTCGGAGATGGGCGACATCCGCGCCCTGGGCCGCATCGGCTGGAAAACCCTGGCCTATACCGTGCTGCTGTCCGGCATTGCCGTGGGCATCGGCCTGGTGCTGGTCAACCTGCTCAAGCCGGGCGTCGGCGTGGATCCGCAGGTCGCCGCGATGATGCTGTCGGAGAACGCCGAGCGCAGCAAGGAAATCGTCGCTGGCATCCATGGCACGCCGAAGGGCATGGACATGCTGCTGTCGATCGTGCCGAGCAATGTGCTGCAGGCCGCGTCGGACAATGGCGCGATCCTGTCGCTGATGTTCTTCGCGCTGATGTTCGGCATCGGCATGGTGCTGACCGACAATGAGAAGGTCGCCCCGTTGCGCCGCGCCATCGAAGGCGTGTTCGAAATCTCGATGACCCTGATCAACCTGGTCATCCGCCTGGCCCCCTATGCAGTGGCCTGCTTCATGTTCAATCTGGCCGCGCTGTTCGGCTTCGAGCTGATCATCCGCCTGGGCGCGTACGTGGGCGTGGTGGTGCTGGCGCTCGGCCTGCACATGGTCGTGACCTACGGTACTGCCGTATGGCTGTCCGGCCGCTCGCCGCTGTCGTTCTTCCGCGATACCCAGGAAGCGACGGTGATGGCGTTCTCCACCGCCTCCAGCAACGCGACCCTGCCGACCGCACTGCGCGTGGCGGACCAGATGGGCCTGCCGCAGCGCGTGTCGCGCTTCGTGCTGACCGTGGGTGCCACCGCCAACCAGAACGGCACCGCCCTGTTCGAGGGCGTGACGGTGATCTTCCTGGCCCAGTTCTTCGGCGTGGACCTGAGCATTGGCCAGCAGGTCATGGTGATGGCGGTCTGCATCCTTGGCGGCATCGGCACGGCGGGCGTGCCTTCGGGCTCGCTGCCGGTGGTGGCGATGATCTGCGCGATGGTCGGTGTGAACCCGCTGGGCATTGGCCTGATCCTGGGCGTGAACCACTTCCTGGACATGTGCCGTACCGCCCTGAACGTGACCGGCGACCTGGCCCTGACCACGTTGGTGGCCAAGGGCGAGTCCCATGACGGACCGGCGCTGGGCGCGCCCCTCGATTGAACGCGCCCTGAATGCCATGGATACTATCCCGACGCATGGAAGGCGTCGGGATTGGCGCCGTGCGAAAGGGAGCAGAAATGAGGATTTCGTACGTGATGGTCGCCGCCCTGGGCCTGCTGGCTTTCGACGCCAGTGCCCAGAAGGCCTGTGAAACCAACTACACCAAGACCGGCAGCTTCTTCGCCGGGCGCACCTTCACCACCTGGGACGTGGTGCCCAACGTTACCCCGGCCGACGCTCTCAAGCGTATCCAGATCGAGGGCGTGAAGTCGGGCCTGAAGGTGGCCAGCGTGGACAAGGACCTGGGCATGCTGACCCTGGAACAGAACGTCCAGTTCAATGGTGGCCAGACCACCCTGCCGTGGAACGTGCTGGTTGAAGCCGAGGGCAAGGGTTCCAAGATCACCGTGACCAAGACCACCCCGGCCACCTACGCCACTGGCGAGGACTTCCAGAAGAAGTCGATGTGTGGCGTGATCGAGGCTGCCGCGCCCAAGTAAGGGGGTGGCGGGACCAGATCCCTTTCACTGGCAAGGGATCTGGTCCTACGCCTGAACCCGGCCCCGCGTCTGTGGGACAATAGGCCGCCCGCACGTCCGCGGCCGCCTCCCGATTCCGACAGAACCATGACGCAGCCTACCCGTCGCCAGTTGGCCAACGCCATCCGCTTCCTCGCCGCCGATGCGGTTGAAACCGCAAAGTCCGGCCACCCCGGCATGCCCATGGGCATGGCCGACATCGCCGAAGTCCTCTGGAACGACTACCTCCGCCATAACCCGAGCAACCCGCACTGGTTCAACCGCGACCGTTTCGTGCTGTCCAACGGCCACGGTTCGATGCTGCAGTACGCGCTGCTGCACCTGAGCGGTTACGACCTGCCGATCGAGCAGCTCAAGCTGTTCCGCCAGCTGGGCAGCCACACCGCCGGCCACCCGGAGCGCCACGAGACCCCGGGCGTGGAAACCACCACCGGCCCGCTGGGACAGGGTTTCGCCAATGCCGTGGGCTTCGCCCTGGCCGAGAAGCTGCTGGCACAGCGCTTCAACCGCCCGGAGCTGGAAGTGGTCGACCACCGCACCTGGGTGTTCATGGGTGATGGCTGCCTGATGGAAGGCGTGTCGCACGAAGCGGCCTCGCTGGCCGGCACCTGGGGCCTGCACAAGCTGGTCTGCTTCTGGGACAACAACCACATCTCCATCGACGGCAACGTCGAGGGCTGGTTCACCGACAACACCCCGGAACGTTTCGAGGCCTATGGCTGGAACGTGATCCGCGATGTTGACGGCCACGACCCGGAAAGCATCAAGGCCGGCATCGAGGCCGCGCTGTCGCAGAGCGACAAGCCGACCCTGATCTGCTGCCGCACCACCATCGGCTTCGGTTCGCCGAACAAGGCGGGCAAGGAATCCAGCCACGGTGCTCCGCTGGGCAAGGACGAGCTGGAAGCCACCCGCAAGCAGCTGGGCTGGGAATACGGCCCGTTCGAGATCCCGCAGGCGATCTACGACGGCTGGCGCGCCAATGGCGCCGGCACCCTGCGCCAGGCCGAGTGGGAACAGCTGTTCGACAAGTACGCCAGCCAGTATCCGGCGGAGGCGGCTGAGCTGACCCGCCGCTCGCACGGCGAGCTGCCAGCCGACTTCGTTGCCAAGGCCGATGCCTACATCGCCCAGGTGGCCGCCGAGGGCCCGACGATCGCCTCGCGCAAGGCCTCGCAGCTGGCCATCGAAGCCTATGCGCCGCTGCTGCCGGAAATCGTCGGTGGCTCGGCCGACCTGGCGCACTCCAACCTGACCCTGTGGAAGGGCAGCAGGTCGGTCGCCAGCGACGACGCCAACGCCAACTACGTGTACTACGGCGTGCGCGAGTTCGGCATGACCGCCATCGCCAATGGCCTGGCCCTGCACGGTGGCTTCATTCCGTTCGACGCCACCTTCCTGGTGTTCAGCGATTACGCCCGCAACGGCGTGCGCATGAGCGCGCTGATTCCGGCCCACGCCATCCACGTCTATACCCACGACTCGATCGGCCTGGGCGAAGACGGCCCGACCCACCAGCCGGTGGAGCACCTGGCCTCGCTGCGCTACATCCCGAACAACGACGTGTGGCGCCCGTGCGATGCGGTCGAGTCGGCCGTGAGCTGGAAGGCCGCGATCACCCGCCAGGACGGCCCGAGCTGCCTGGTGTTCAGCCGCCAGAACCTGCCGCACCAGCCGCGCAGCGCCGAGCAGATTGCCCAGATCGAGCGCGGCGGTTATGTGCTGGCCGATGCTGCCGGTACCCCGGACGTGATCCTGATCGCCACCGGCTCGGAAGTCTCGCTGGCCACCGAAGCCAAGGCCCAGCTGGACGCGGCCGGTATCAAGACCCGCGTGGTCTCGATGCCGTCCACCGACGTGTTCCTGCGCCAGGATGCGGCCTACCGTGAATCGGTGCTGCCGAACGCGGTGCGCAAGCGCGTGGCCGTGGAAGCTGGCGTCACCGGTTTCTGGCGCCAGTTCGTCGGCCTGGACGGCGCGGTGATCGGTATCGACACCTTCGGTGCCTCGGCCCCGGCCGACCAGCTGTACAAGCACTTCGGCATCACCACGGCGCACGTGGTGGAGGCCGCCAAGGCGCTGTAAGCAGCCTCTCGGCGCAACAAAGGAAAGGCCGGCGCAAGCCGGCCTTTCTCGTTGCCGGAAGAAAAAGGGGACGGAGGGAATTAAGTCGTTTGTGCACAAACGACTTAATTCCCTCCGTCCCCTTTTTCTCAGGCGGTACGCGCCAGCGCCAGCCGCAGCAGCCGCGCGTCCAGGCGTTCGGCGAAGTCTTTCGGTGCCTGCAGGCCCATGCGCTGCAGGTACACGGCATCGCCGTCGCCGGCCGGTTGCCGCAGCGCTGCCCAGACGGTGCGCAGCTTGTCGCTGCGGGTCTGCGTGTTGGCCTTCAGCCACGCCAGCGCTTTGACCAGCACCTGCTCGATCTCGTTGAAATCGCTGCCCAGCGGGTAGTCCGGCAGGCTGCCATCGGCGCGGAATGGTGCCAGTGCCGCCGCCAGCGCCTGGGGCGTGTTGCGCTGCAGGCGCTGCGGGTCGGGCTGGGACGCCGCCAGCAGCTTGCGCGAGGCCTGTGCCTGCTGCAGCAGATCGCCCTGGAAGGGCGCTTCGGTAATTGCGGTCATCGCATGCACGCAGTCCTCGTCGGTCAGCCCGCGCAGATCGGCGATGCCGTACTCGTTGAGGTAGATGTCACGCAGGTGGCGAGGGATGGTGGTGTGGCCGTAGTTCCAGCGCACGTTCGATTTCCGGCGGCCCTTGTCATCGCGTGCGGCACGGAACATCAGCACGCTGCGCGCTTCCGGCAGCGCATGTGCCATCGCCACGAAGTTGTACTGGCCGCCCACGCCGGACACCACGCGTCCATCGTCCAGCGCATCCGATACGGCCGCGCCGAGCGCGGTAGCCATCATGCAGGAATTGAAGAAACGCGCATGGCGGCGCTGCAGGCGCTCCAGTGCCTCGTTACCGCCATACAGCTGGTTGATCTCGCTGATGCGGCGCATGCCGATCGCACGGCATTCGTCTTCCGGCAGCGTGCGCAGCCACTCGTAGAACTCCGGCGAGCCCAGGTAGAACGCGCCATGCAGGTACTCGCCTTCCGCGGCGAGGGTGGCGTGGTCGATCGACAACGTGCTGCCATTCTCGATGCGCTGCATCAGCGCCAGGTCGTCGTGCACCTTGCGCCTGATCACCCCGGTCTGCACCAGGCGGCGGAAGCCTTCATTGAGCATCTCGCTGCAGCCGTACAGGCCCACCTCGAATGGATCCACGCCGCCGATCTCCTGCACCAGCGGGTGGCTGACCAGCTGCGGATCCAGCGCGTGCAGCACGCGGCGGTAGCGCGCGTTGTCGGTGTGGCGCAGCACCAGCGCATGGCTGAGGGCATCGGCCAGCGTGCCGATGCCGATCTGCAGGGTGCCGCCATCGCGTACCAGGGTGCTGGCATACAGGCCGATGGCGTAGTCGGCGTCGCCGACCGGCTGCCGCGGCAGCCCGAACAGCGCCGGGTACGGCGGAGGCGGAGTGATCACGAGATCGAAGAACGACACATCGACCGTCGCCGAGCCGCCCAGATAGGGCAGCTGCGGATCGATCTCGGCAATCAGCAACGGGCGTGGCAGGCCACGCGCGGTCATCGCATCGAGCGTGTCCTGGGTGATGTCGTTGTTGCACGACAGCGAAAGCCGACGGTCATTCGGCCGCATCGCCACCTTCTGCACGATCACCTGCGGCGCGCGCTGCGCGACCGCGTCGGCGGCATGGGTGTAGTTCAGGCTGGTATAGCTGGATTGCGCCTGCCGCGACCCGAGTAGGGCGCCGGACTGCATGTAGAACTCTTCCACCTGCACGTGCGCTGGCAACGCGTCGCGCGCGATCGCATCGGCATAGGCCAGGCGCGGGAAGTCGTCGCCGAAATGGCGTTGCGCGAACGGTGCCAGGAAGCGCGCCTCCAGGCCGTTGCCCCGCGCCTTCGGCGGGTTCAACGACAGCGCGGTATACAGCTGCAGCGGCCGCGAAGGATCATGTTCGACGCGTGCGTAGAGGGCATTGAGCAGCCGATGCGGCTTGCCCAGTGCCAGCGGTGCCCCGATCCGCAGCGGCCCGTCCACGCGCGCAAACAGCCAGTCGACGGCGGCGTCCAGGTCGGTGAGGTGTTCGGTCATGCGCGGCGGTCCTGCGTGTGGGGGAGTGCGGGCATTACAGCATGTCGGGCTTGAACCGCCGTCGACGCGAGACTTCTGCGCCGGACACCATGAACTGCCCATCGCCGCGGTAATGCACCGTGCGCGGCAGTTTCGGCCGGGGCGCAACATGGGCGCGCACGATCTCCCAGATGAACAGATTGCTCGACGCCACCTGGCTGTCGTCGTACAACCGGCATTCGAAGTTCGAGTGGCACTGCCCGACCAGCGGCGCGCCGACCTCGCGCGCGGGCAGCGCATCGAGCCCGAAACGGGCGAACTTGTCGACCTCGCGGCCGCTGCAGTTGCCGATGTCCACCACGGTATCGAGCAGTTCCACGCCGGGTACGTTGATCACGCACTCGCCACTGCCGACGGCCAGTGCATGGCTGTGGTTTTCATTCCACAGGTAGGTGGCGACCAGTGACGGCGAGAAGCCCATCACCATGTGCCAGCCCATCGTCATCAGGTTGTGCTGACCGCGCCAGGCGGTGCTGACCAGCACGATCGGGCCGGGTTCGAGGAAGCGGCGGGCCTGCTCGACCGGGAACTCCTTCTTGGGAAGCGCTTTCATCCGAGGCCTCGGCCGGGAGGGCTCGATGCTGGCGCAAAGCCGATGAATCCGGAGTCGAGGGGCTTGACAGCCGGTTCGATTACGCGCGTAATCGAGCTGTCGATTACGGATGTAAATCATGACCCCGATCAGCGAAGCCGAAGCCGTTGTGATGGAGGTGCTGTGGCATCAGGCACCGCGTAGTGCCGATGACGTGGTGGCCGCGCTGGCCCACCGCGACTGGGCCGAGCCGACCATCAAGACCCTGCTCAACCGCCTGCTGACCAAGGGCGCGATCGCCGCCGAGCGCGATGGCCGGCGCTATCTGTATCGCCCGCTGTTGCAGCGCCAGGTGTGGGTGGAGGCGCAGAGCCAGGACTTCATCGGCCGTGTCTTCGAAGGGCGCGTGGCGCCGCTGGTCGCGCACTTCAGCGAACGCGGCCAGTTGAGCGCACAGGACATCGCCGAACTGAAGAAGCTGATCCAGGAGCTGGACCATGACTGAGCTGCTCGGTGCACTGCGGCAGGCCAGCGTGTGGCTGGCCATGGGGGTGATCCTGCTGGCCGTGCTGCGACCGCTGCTGGTGTGGATGGGGGGCGCTGGACTGGCTTATCGCAGCTGGTGGTTGTTGCCGATGCTGCTGGTGACCTTGCTGCTGCCGTTGCCGCAGGCTGCGCTGTTGCAGCACGTGCCGACAGTGCTGGTGAAAGTCGAGCCAGGGGCCGTGGACGAACTGGCAGGGCCGTCGCTGCCATGGGCACCGCTGTTGCTGCTGGCATGGGCGCTGGGCATGGGCATCTGCCTGCTGCGCGACCTGCGCGCACAGCGTCGTTTCGAACGGCGCATGGGCCCGCTGAAGCCGCGCGCCGATGGCAGCTGGCAGGCCAGTGGTGACCCAGGCCTGCCAGCACTGGTTGGCCTATGGCGGCCGCGAATCGTGGTTGGCCCGGACTTCGATCAACAGTTCAGCGCACAGGAACAGGGGCTGATCCTGCAGCACGAGCGCAGCCACCGCCGCAATGGCGATCACTGGGCCAATGGTGCGTTGCTGCTTATGCGTGCGGTGTTCTGGTTCCACCCGCTGGTGCTCTGGGCTGCACGCTGCTTCCTGCGCGACCAGGAACTAGCCTGCGATGCCCGCACCATCGCCCCGCAGCCTGCGCTGCGCGGGCTTTACGCCAGCACGCTGCTGAAGGCGCAGCTGGTCCACCCGGTTGCGCCAGCGGTCTGCCATTGGCGCAGCCAACCCGTGTTGAAGGAGCGTATCGCCATGTTGAAGCAGTCCAAGCGGAAGGCATTGCCGTGGGTATCGGGGCAGGTGCTGGTCGTCGGGTTGTGCCTGGGAATGGGCGCAGTAGCGTGGGCCAGCCAGGGCGATGCGATGGCTGGCCGCCCGGCAGCGGCGGTCATGGATCGGGAGATCCAGGTCGTCAAGATGCCACCGCCTTCCTATCCGAAATCCGCGGTCGAGGAGCGCCAGGTGGGCGTGGTGAACCTGCGCGTGGAAGTGGATGCCAGCGGCCAACCCACCGATGTCAGGGTGCTCAGTGCCACCAATCCGGGCGTGTTCGACGCGGTGTCGATCACCGCAGCGCGCAGCTGGACCTATCGGCCGGCGATGAAGAACGGCAAGCCGGTGGCAGGCGCAGTGAAGATTCCGATCACCTTTGCGATGGACAACAGCGAGGACGCCCAGTGAAGTCCGCGCCGCTGCTCGTGGTGGCGGCGCTGATGATGGGGTGTGCGAGCCAGGAACGGCTGGCCACCGTGCACACCCGCAGCGAGAATGTCGGCCACCAGCGACTGCAGCCGCAGGCGGGCGGTGGCAGTGGGCAGTTGCAGGCATATTCGCTGGGTGCGACCGAGGGCTACCGGATGCCGCAGTTGTACGCGGCACCGGCCCCGGAGGTCGGCGATCGTGACCCGCGTGCGGAACTGGCGCCGACCACGATCTGCCTGCAGGTGGTGGTTGATGCCAACGGCGTCGTCGAGCGCAGCCTGCCATTGACCGATCGCCCGGAGTGCGCGGCAGGTGCTGCGGGCGAGAATGCGCCCCTGCTGCAGGCTGCGCAGGAGGCCGTGGCGATGTGGAAGTACTCGTCCGCAGCGGTCTGCCACTTCGCGGCTGGCAAGGTGCCTGCCGACCGCGGTGACTGCCGGGGCGCCGAACGGGTCGAGCCGGTGGCGGTCACCCTGCAGTACGCCTTCACCTTCGAGATCGTGAAGGGCCAGCATGTGGTGCGCACGCAGGGAAAATGAACGCTCGCGGTCCGTGATGGAAACCGATGGCGCCGGGCTCTGCCCGGCGTACGTCAGGCCCCTCCCTGGATGTTGGCCTTCACCGCCGGTTGCATCAGCTTCGGTTCTTCCAGCGTGGCATCGCGGGCCTGGCGCACGCTGACGAACTCTGCCTCGGCCACGCCGTCATGCACGTGGATGTTGTGCGCGCGCTGTTCGCCGATGGTGGTTTCGTTGGCGAAATCACGCCCGCCCGGGCCGTAGTCGTGGCAGACGAAAACCCGGGTGGTATCGGGCAGCGCCAGCAGGCGCTGGATCGAGCGATACAGCTGCGCGGCATCGCCACCCGGGAAATCGCAGCGTGCGGTGCCGCCGTCGGGCATGAACAGCGAATCGCCGGTGAACAGCGCATCGCCGATCAGGTAGGCGATGCTGTCGCTGGTGTGGCCGGGCACGGCGATCACCTGTCCTTGCAGCTCGCCAATGGCAAAGGTTTCGCCGTCGCTGAACAGGTGATCGAAGATCTCATCGGCGGCCGGAAGCTGCAGGCCATAGCGCGGCGCGAACGTGGCCTGCACCGCGCGGATGCCTTCACCGATGGCCAGCGTGGCGTGCGGGAAGCGCTGCTTGAGCCGGCGCCCGGCCGACACATGGTCCGCATGGGCATGGGTTTCCAGCAGCCAGCGCAGCTGAAGGTCCTGCTGTTCGATGGCCTGCAATGCCCCGCGCAGCGGTGATTCGCTGCTGGCGTCGGTGTCCGGGTCGTAGTCCAGGACCGGGTCGATCAGCGCCGCCTCACTGCTGGCCGGATCGCTGACCAGGTAGCTGAAGGTATTGCTGTCACGGTGGAAGAACGACTGCACCTGGACCGGCATCGGAATTCTCCTCAGCGCGTGCCTAGCACGCGATTCAGCAACTGCGCCAGGTTTTCACCGGCCAGTCGCAGCTGCGCTTCGGCCAGCGGCCGGTAGCGCTCGGTGTATTCGTCACCGATTTTATGCGACGCCGGATAAACGCCAGCTTGCATGGAGATGCGGCAGCTGGCCTCGGCCCAGGCCTGCGGGTCACGCTGCGGGGTGGACTGGCGCGCCAGCTTCGGCGCGCGCAGGCCCTGCAGCACGGGCAGATAGCCGGTGTCGTCGAGCTTGCGGGTGTTGAGCATGCCGCTGTCCCACAGCGAGTGCAGGTTGGTGCCGCGGTTGCCGAACTGCAGCTGGAAATCGTTGCCGCCCTTGTCATGGGCGTAACCGGCATGCATCGGCTGGTGGATGTCGCCGACCAGGTGCACGACGAACTTCAGTGCCTGCAGGCGCTCGCCATCGGTCAGGCTGCGGTCGCCCAGGATGGCGCTCTGTGCTTTCAGGGCCTCGACGATGCAGTTGCCGTTTTTGCAGTGCTTCGGTGCTTCGTAGTGGCAGTCGTCTTCGGCGATGTTGACGTAGTGCCAGCCGGCCGAACGACGGCCCAGGCTGGGGTCCTTTGCGCGCAGCTGGTCGGCCCACGGCGCGATGCTGGCCAGGGTGGCGTCCGCTTCGGTGGCCAGCAGGCGGTCCACTTCGGCGCGGGCGGTGGGGTTGAGGCGGGCGTCGGCGACTTCGGCAACCAGGCGGTGGCCTTGCGCGCCCCAGGCATGGGCGGGGGCGGAGACGGACAGCAGGGCCGGCGCCAGGGCGGCGGCGAGGAACAGGGAGTGCAGGGCTTTCATGCACACATTCTAGCGGGGTAGGTGGATTGAAGAGCGGCGCGTTCCTTTCTGCTGGGGGCTGGCTGCAGGGGCAGCCCCCATCCAACATGGCCGCGGAGGCGGATGCAAACGTCAAAGGCAACATCAAAAACAAATGCAGGATCAAAATCCGCCTTCTGCAATTGCAGGCAACCATTACGCCTCGGATGTGCAGGCTCTGCCCTTGCCTTTGCTTGAGCTGGCACGCACGCGGTGATGGGAAGGGGCGAGGCGGGGAACGGGGCCGGGACCGTTGGCGCCATGGATGGCGCCATCGAGCCCCCAAGGTGAAGTGACCCCCGAGACTTGGACGGTGGGGTCAGGCGGCTGCTTGGGCCTGTTCCCGGTACTTTACCGGGCTTAGCCCCTTCAATTTCAATCTGATTCGCTCTTGGTTGTAGTACTTGATGTACTC